>JANWLJ010000117.1 GCA_025450955.1 Polyangium sp. (in: bacteria)
GGTGCGCGCGGGGGTCGACCTGCGGGTCAAGGCCGCGCCGTCGGAGAGCGGGGGGTGTTTAGTGCGGCGGGGGATCGGGGTCGCGGTGGCGGATCAAGCGGGCGCGCTGGTGGCGATGCTGGCGGCGGTCGGCGCGGGCGCGGCGGCGGTGATGCTCGAGCTCGCGGGCGGCGAGGAGGCGGCGCTCGCGGCGGCCGCGCGGGCGCAGGTGGCGGCGGTGGTGGGGGGCTCGCTCGAGGACGACACGCTGCGGGTGATCCGCGGTCAGTCGCTGCGCGAGCTCGACGAGGCGGTCGCGTTGGTGGTGCCGACCTCGGGCGCGCTCGGCGAGCCGCGCGCGGTGATGCTCTCGGATTTGGGCGTGCAGGCCAACATCGAGGCGGTGGTGGAAGGGCTCGCGCTTCATCGCCGCTCGCGCACGCCGCTTTTTTCGCCGCTCGGGAGCGGCTCGGCGCTGATCGGGCAGGCGCTGGCGACCTTGCGCGCGGGCGGCGCGCTCCTCGGGCTCGGCGCGCTTCGCGGACGCGAGCGGGCGGGCCAGGCGCTCGGCGCGATGGCGCGACTCCGCGCGGACGCGATCCTCTCCGAGCCGACCGCGCTCCACGCGCTGGCCAAGGCGGCGCTCGAGCGGCCGATCGGAGTCCGGCCACGGCTCGAGCGGATCTGCTCGACGGGCGCGCCGCTTTTGGCCGAGACTTCGGCGCTCCTCGCCGAGGCGTTTCCCGACGCGCGGCGGATCAACCAATATCGGCTCACCGAAGCGCTGCAGGTGAGCGCGATCTCCGATGAGGATCCGCATTTCGAGCGCGGCTCGGTCGGGCGGCCGCTCGCGGGAGTCTCGGTGCGGGTGGTGGCGCCGGATGGTGCGCCGCTTCCGCCGGGTGAGCGCGGCGCGCTCGAGGTCCGCTCGCCTTGGCAGATGCTCGGCTATCTCGACGAGCCGCAGGCGACCGCGGGCGTGCTCGACGACGGCTGGCTGCGCACGGGCGATCTCGGCCGGCTCGATCGCGACGGGTATCTCTACCTCGACGGGCGCTCAGATGGACTGGTCAAGGTGGCGGGCGAGCGGGTGAGCCTCGAGGCGCTCGCGGAGCGACTGCGCGCGTTCGATGGCGTCGGCGCGGCCTGCGTGATCGCCGCCGCCGATCCCGAGCTCGGCGTTCGGCTGGTCGCGTTCATCGAGCCGCGCGAGGGCGCGCCGGAAGATCTGGCCGAGCGGGTGCGCGCGCTCGCGCCGGCGCGGCTTTCGCCCGCGTGGCGTCCGGCCAAGGTGGTCGAGCTGTCGTCGCTGCCGCGCTCGGGCGGCGAGATCGATCGCCAGGCGCTCCGGCGGATGGTCGAGCCGACCTGATCGCGTGCCGCTCGAAAGTGTTTTTGGATTAAGCTCCGCCGGTGGCGACCCTTCACTTCGAGCAGCTCTTCGATCCGGAGTCGCAGAGCCTCACCTATCTCATCGGCGATCTCGACGCCGGGGTGTGCGCGCTCTGCGATCCGGTGCGCGAGCAGCTCGAGCGGGATCTCGGGCGCATCGATGCGCTCGGGCTCGAGCTCATTCACACGCTCGAGACCCATCTGCACGCCGACCACGTGACCAGCGGCAACGCGCTCGCCGAGCGTCGCGGCTCGCGGCCGGTGCTCTCGAAGCGCAGCCAGGTGTCGTGCGAGGCGCTCCGGGTCGGGCACGGCGAGCGGTTCGCGGTGGGCGGCCTCGTGATCACCGCGCTCGAGACGCCCGGCCACACGCCCGAGAGCCTCAGCTTTCAGCTCGAAAATCGGGTGCTCACCGGCGACGCGCTCCTCATCGGGACCTGCGGCCGCACCGACTTTCAGGGCGGCGATCCCGGCCAGCTCTTCGACAGCGTGCACGCGCACCTGTTCACCCTGCCCGACGAGACCTGGATCTTTCCCGCGCACGACTATCGCGGCCGCACCTCGTCGACGATCGGCGTCGAGAAGCGGGAAAACGCGCGGCTCGCCGGCCGCGATCGCGACGCGTTCATCGCGCTCATGAACGGGCTCGGCCTGCCGCGCCCGATTCGGATGGACGAGGCGCTGCCCGCCAATCTGCGCTGCGGAAAGCCCGAACCGCAAGCCTGACGCGCGCGGCTCTGGTATGCTCGCCGCGCTCCGTTTTCACTCTGAGAAAGAGGTCATATGCCGAGGGATCTGCCGATTGGAAACGAACGGCTGCTCATCCTCTTCGATGAGGATTATGTCCTTCGCGATCTCTATTATCCGAACGTCGGCAAAGAGAACCACGCGGGCGGCTATCCGTTTCGTTTCGGCGTGTATGTCGACGGGAAATTTTCCTGGATGGGTCGGGAAAACGGCTGGCAGATCGAGCGGCGCTACGAGCCCGACACCCTGATCACCGACGTCACCTGCAAAAACGACGCGCTCGGGATCGAGCTGCACGGATCGGACTGCGTCGATTTTCACGAGACCCTGTTTCTTCGCAAGATCACCGTGCGCAACCTGCGCGCAGAGGCGCGCGAGGTGCGGCTGTTCTTTCATCAGGACTTCCGGATCTCCGAGAGCGACGTCGGCGACACCGCCGCGTATGATCCAACCACCCGCACCGTCACTCATTACAAGGGATATCGATATTTTCTTTCCAATGTAATGGTCGATGGGCAGCCGGGCGTGGACAGCTTCGCGATCGGCCAGAAGGGCGGCGGGCGCGACGGCACCTGGAGAGACGCCGAGGACGACGGCAATCTCGGGATGAATCCGATCGCGCAGGGCGCGGTCGACTCGGTGGTGCGCGCGTGCGCGACGGTGCCGGGCCGCGGCGAAAAGATCTTTTGGTATTGGCTCGCCTGCGCGAAAAAGTGGGAGGGCTCGTGGGACGGCGCCAAGGAGCTCGACGCCAAGGTGCGCGCGCGCGGTCCGGAGCTGTTTCTCACCCGCACCCGCGCCTATTGGAAGCTGTGGGTGAATAAAGAGCCGACCGAATTCTTTGGGCTGCCGCCGTCGGTGGTGGAGCTGTATAAACGATCGCTTCTGGTCATCAACACCCAGATCGACGAGGGCGGCGGAATCCTCGCGGCCAACGACTCCGACATCATCAAGTTCGCGCGCGACACCTACTCCTACGTCTGGCCCCGCGACGGCGCGCTGGTCTCCCACGCGCTCGATCTCGCCGGCTACCCCGAGATCACCCGCCGCTTCTTCGACTTCTGCGCCGACGTGATCTCGCCCGAGGGTTCCCTCCTTCACAAGTTCAACCCCGATCGCTCGCTCGCCTCGTCGTGGCACCCGTGGGTCGGCGGGCCGCGCGGGCCGAAGCAGGGCGCGCTCACCCTCGGCGCGCCGCAGCTGCCGATTCAGGAGGACGAGACCGCGCTGGTGGTCTGGGCGCTGTGGCACCATTTTCAGCGCTACCGCGATATCGACGCGATGAAGCCGCTCTATGGACGGCTGGTGCGCAAGGCGGCCGACTTCATGTGCGGCTCTCGCGAGCCGCACACGTCGCTGCCGGCGCCCTCGTACGATTTATGGGAGGAGCGGCGCGGGATCCTCACCTTCACCTGCGCGGCGGTGTGGGGCGGGCTCACCGCCGCGGCCGCGTTCGCGCAGGCGTTCGGCGACGTCGATCACGCCGCGCGCTACTTGCAGGCGGCGAGCGAGATCCGCGCCGGGATGGATCGCCACCTGTGGCGTCCCGAGCTTGGCCGCTTCGCGCGGCTCATTGAAGTCGCGGACGACGGCCAGATCACCGTCGACCCGGTGCTCGACGCGTCGCTCTACGGCACCTTCGCGTTCGGCGCCTATGCGGCCGACGATCCGAAAGTGGAAGCGACCATGGCGCAGGTGCGCGAGCGGCTGTGGTGCAAGACCGAGGTCGGTGGGCTCGCCCGTTACGAGGGCGACTACTACCACCAGGTGAGCCAGGACAAAGAGCGGGTGCCGGGCAATCCGTGGTTCATCTGCACCTTGTGGCTGGCCGAGCACGCGGTGCAAAAGGCGCGCACCGTCGAGGATCTGGCCGAGGTGGTGCGCATCCTCGAGTGGGTCGACTCGCGCAAGCTGCCCTCGGGGGTGCTGGCCGAGCAGGTCCATCCCTACACGAACGCGCCGATGTCGGTCTCGCCGCTCACCTGGAGCCACGCCGAGGTGGTCAATGTGGTGCAGGCCTATCTCGAGAAGCGCGAGGCGGTCGAGCGCTGCCCGACTTGCGGCGGGCCCAAACGGCGCAAGATCGAAGGCTACGAGCGCGGCGAGAGCGAGCTGTGCCACCGCCCCGAAGGAGAACAGAGCCCATGAGCGATCGCGAAAATTTCCCGGCCAATCCGCTGCGCGCCGGGCTCTCCGGCGAGCGGGTGCCGCCGCCGTGCGCGATGGTGATCTTCGGCGCCTCGGGCGACCTCACCAAGCGCAAGCTCATCCCGTCGCTCTATTCGCTGGCGCGCGATCGGCTGCTGCCGTCGTCGTTCAGCGTGGTGGGCGTGGCGCGCCGCGATATCGGCAACGACGCGTTTCGCGATCAGATGCGCCAGTCGTGCGATGAGTTCGCGCGCCGCCGCCCCGTCGAGGAGGCGCTGTGGAAGAGCTTTTCGCAGGGGCTCTTCTACTCGGCCGGCACCTTCGAAGATCCGAAGACCTACGAGCGGCTGAAGAAGCTCCTCGCCGAGCTCGACGACCAGCGCGGCACCCACGGCAATCGGGTCTTCTATCTCTCGACGCCGCCCTCGGAGTACGCGGTGATCATCCGCCAGCTCGGCGCGGCGGGGCTCATCAACCGTGATAAGGGCGGGCCGTTTACCCGGGTGATCATCGAAAAGCCGTTCGGGCGCGATCTCGCTTCGGCGCAGGCGCTCAACCGCGAGGTGCACGAGACCCTGCGCGAGGATCAGACCTACCGCATCGATCACTACCTCGGCAAAGAGACGGTCCAGAACATCCTGGTCTTTCGCTTCGCCAACGCGCTGTGGGAGCCTCTGTGGAACGGCAAGTATGTCGATCACGTGCAGCTCACCGTCGCTGAATCGATCGGCGTCGAGGGGCGCGGCGGTTATTACGAGACCGCGGGCGTGGTGCGCGACATGGTGCAGAACCACATGTTTCAGTTTCTCTGCTTGATGGCGATGGAGCCGCCGGTGGCGTTCGAGGCGGACGCGGTGCGCGACGAGAAGCTCAAGGTGCTGCGCTCGCTGCGCCCGCTGCCGGAGAAGCCGAAGGAGCTGTCCGAGCTGGTGGTGCGCGGGCAGTACGGACCGGGATCGGTGGCGGGGCAGGCGCGCATCGGCTATCGCGAGGAAAATGGCGTCAAGCCCGACTCGAACGTCGAGACCTACGTGGCGATGAAGCTCCACATCGACAACTGGCGCTGGGCGGGCGTGCCGTTTTATCTGCGCGCGGGCAAGTCGCTTCCGAAGCGGGTGACCGAGATCGCGATCCACTTCAAGAAGGCGCCGCATACGCTGTTCCCGTCGACGGATCGACTCGCCTCGGAGCCGAACGTGCTGTCGATCCGCATTCAGCCCGACGAGGGGATCGCGCTCAAATTTTTTTCCAAGGTGCCCGGCCCGACGATGGACGTGCTCCCGGTGCCGATGGAGTTTCGCTACGGGACTTCGTTCGGCGCCGAGCCGCCCGAGGCGTACGAGCGGCTGGTGCTCGACTGTCTGCTCGGCGATGGGACCCTGTTTACCCGCGGGGACGAAGTCGAAGCTTCGTGGCGCTATATCGATCGGATCGAAGAGGCGTGGGCCGCCGCGCCCGAGCCCGCCTTTCCGAACTACGCCGCCGGCAGCTGGGGCCCGGCCGCCGCCGACGAGCTCCTCGAGTGCGACGGGCGAAGCTGGAGGCGGCTGTGAAACCCGACGAGCCGTCGAGCCGGCTCGCCACGTTCGAGCGCGGCGGCGCGATCGAGGTGCCGCTCGGCCGCATCGAGTCGGAGCTGGCCGCGCTCTGGCGCCAGGCGGCCGAGGCCAAGCGCGAACGCGAGGGCGAGGCGCCGCGGCCGGTGACCCGCGCCTGCTTGTGGAACTTGATCGTGCGGGTGAGCGGGGAAGACGGCTTCATCGCGGTCAAGCGGCTCATCGACGAGATCTCGTCGCAGGTGCCGGCGCGCGCGATCGTGCTGCACGTCGAGCCGGCCGAGCCCGAGCAGCCGATCAAGGCCTGGGTCGAGGCCAACTGGCACGCAAATGGCGCGCGCGCCTCCGGCTCCGACGAGGTGACGCTGCTCATCTGCGGACCGATGCGCGATCGCCTGCCGGCGCTGGTGCGCGCGCTGGTGGTGTCGGATGCGCCGACCGCGATGTTCTGGTGGGGTCCGCCGCCCGACTCGAGCGCGCCGGTGCGCGCGCTGCTTCACGACATCGATCGCCTGGTGGTCGACAGCCGCAAGCTCGACTCCGAGCGCGGGCTCATCGAGTACGCGCGCCTGACCGTGACCCGGCCGTCGATGGAGCTGGTCGACAGCGCCTGGCTCGGGGTGCGCCCCGTGCGCGGGCTGTGCGCCGGGCTGTTCGATCCGCCGCGCGATCCCTCGCTCGTCGAGCGGCTCACCCGGGTGCGGGTGACCTCGGGCGTGGCGGGCTGTCAGTCGCGCGGGCTGTACACGCTCGGCTGGCTCGCCTCGCGGCTCGGCTGGCGCGGCCTGCGTCGCGCGCCGGCGCTGCCGAACGAGCCCGGCACCCGGGTGTGGACCGCGACCCGCCGCGCGGGCGGCACGGTCACCCTCGAGCTCGCCACCGAGCTCGGGCGCGAGTCGCACGGGGTGCAGAGTCTCGACCTTTTCGCCGATGGCGCGCGCTTTTCCCTCACGCGCGAAAAAGAGTGCATCGACGTGATCGGCCCCGGCCTGCCGCCGCGCCATCAGCCGGTGCGCACCCACTCCGACGCCGAGCTGCTCGTCTCGGCGCTCGGCCCGCGCGGGCGCGATCCGATCTTCCGCGACTCGCTCGCCGAGGCCCGCTACTACCTGAATTATCGCGAGGCGGATCGGACCGTGCTGCCACACAATTCGCAACAACGAACCTCGCATGCACTCTA
>JANWLJ010000118.1 GCA_025450955.1 Polyangium sp. (in: bacteria)
GATCGCGCCGAGCGCGAACACGTCGGTGCGCTGATCGATCGACTTGTTGCGCCCGAACGCCTGCTCCGGCGACATGTACTGCGGCGTGCCGAGCAGCGCCGACTCCTGCGTCTGCACCGTGGAGCTGCCGCGGATCTTGGAGATGCCGAAGTCGAGCACCTTGACCCGATCGGCGAGCACGCCGCCCGAGTCGGTGGGGCAGAGAAAAATATTGTCCGGCTTGAGATCGCGATGGACCACGTCGGCGCGATGCGCGGCGTGGAGCGCCGAGCCGACCTGCCGGACGATCTCGAGCGCCGGCTCGCAGGCCATCGCGCCCACCCTCCTCAGCCGCTCGGCCAAACTCTCGCCCTGAAGGTATTCGAGGATCATGTAGGGCGTCCCCGACGGCAGCGCGTTGAAGTCGAGCACCTCGACGATGTTGGGATGGCCGATCCGCGACGCGATCTCGGCCTCGCGGCGAAAGCGCGCGAGCGCCTGCGGCTCGCTCGCGGCGCCGAGCAGCACCTTGATCGCGACCCGCTTGCCCGGCAGCCGCCGGTGATTGGCCGCCCACACCGCGCCCATCCCGCCCTGGCCGATGAGCGCGGTCACCTCGTAGGTATCGGCGATGACGGTGCCGACCTCGATCTCGCTGGCGCCTTTCGCGGTCATCGGCCCGGTACTATACTCTGGCGCATGCCGAATCGCCTGCGCAACCTGGGAGCCGGCGCCCTCGTCGCCTTCACCGTTTTCGGCGCGCCGCCCGCGTTCGCAGCGCCCAAGACCAAAGCCGCCGCCGAGCCCGCTCCCGCCGCCGCCGACGTCACCGCGGTCAAGAGCAAGCTCCAGCTCTTCACCGACGGCAAGCAGCACTACTTCGCGTTCGTGCCGTTCGGCTCGATCGAGGACGATTTCTTCTTCGGCGACGGCAAGACCTTCTATCAGCAGCGCATCTTCGGCGGCGGCTCGAACGGCACCGAGAGCTTCGAGAAATATTTCTGGGAGCCGCGCGCCCGGGTCCCGGCGGGCGCGGCCTTCTTGTTCACCGACAAGAAGTACGATCTTCAGTGCGAAGATCGACACACCGCCTTCACTCCGGTCGCCGCCGACGAGGCGCAGAAGCTGATCGCGCAGGCGAGCTTTCTCAAGCCGCGCTGGATGCGCCAGGCCTACGCGCTCGCCCGCGACAACCTCGGCCGCTACTACTACGTCGATCGCATGCGCGCGCCCGAGGGCAACAAGAGCTTCCGGCTGTTCGTCGGCGCCAAGGGATCGATGAAGCTGCAGAAGATGACCAACGTGGTGAGCGACTCGGCGGGCGACATCTTCGCCACCCGCACCGGCGAGCTGCGCCTGGTCTTGAACGCCGGCCAGACCTTCTGGATGAAGGGAAAGAAAAAGACCAACCTCATCAACCTGCCCGTCGAGGACAACCACGTCCTCATCTACTCCGAGCTCGGCGTCTACACCGGCCAGCCGCTCGGCACGCCCTGCGACGATCTGTAGCCGCTCGCGTTACGGCTGCGGCGGCGGCGCGGGCGCGGCGGCGAGGTTGACCACCCGGTTGTTCACCAGATCCGCGTTCGGCACGATCAAGATGTTTTGATCGGCCATCAGGATGCGGGTCGCGCGCACGCCGACGTCGAGCACCTCGCCCACTTCGCCGGTCGCCAGGCGGATGCGATCGCCGACGCGAAACGGCCGATCGACGAGCAGCACGAAGCCGGCGATCATGTGGCCGAGCGTCTGCTGCGCCGCCAGCCCGATCGCGAGCGAGCCGACCCCGAGCGCCGCGATGAGGGTGGTGATGTCCTGCCCGAAGTGCTTGGCGACCACCGCCACCAGGATCAGCCCGACCACCAGCCCGACGACCTTGGTGAAGAGCGGCAGATATTCGCGCTCGAAGCGCACCCGATCTTCCCGCGGCGCGCGCGTCATCGAGGTGGTGAAGAGCAGCGTCGACAGATGGGTGCAGAGCTGCGCCAGCACGATCGCGCCGAGGACGTAGAGCCCGCCGCCGAGGATCGTCTTGAGCCGCCCGCCGAGCGGCGCGGTGCCGACCGCGAGATAGCCGCCGGTCGAGAGCACCAGCAGCACCAGCGCCCGCCTGACCCGCCGCGACCGACGCAGCCCCTCCTGCCCCGCCGCGCGCACGCGCGCCCACCTTCCGGCGAGGAGCGCGGCCAAAAGCGCGACGAGCAGGGTGATCGCGAACAGCGCGAGCGCGAGGACGGTGCGTTGGTGCGGAGCGAGAGACTCGACGGCGCTCCACCTCGAAGGATGGACGAACACGTCGACGAGCTCGGAGATCATGAGGCGGCTGAAAACGCCCCCGCTACTCTTCGGCGGCGGGGCGCACGCGCAGGTTTAGCGGGCGCTTGAGCATCGGCCGGTGCGGCACGTTCGGGGCGGCCTGCGCCTCCTTCTGCGGCTCGGGCTTGGCGGTCGCGACCGCCGGCTGCCCCGGGATCTCGCCCTTGTCGTTGCCGAAGGCGAGCACGCCGAACCGCGCCAGGGTGTGGAAGTCGCCGACGAGCGGCGGCGACCAGCCGGTCCCCTGCTGCGGGCGCCCGGCCGGCATATCGAGCCGATAGAAGTTCACCCGCCACTCGCTGCCCACCTTGGGCGGCACGTTCTTGTCCTCGGTCAGCTTGCCGCGCGCGTCGGTGAGCGGGATCGCCATCTCGACGGTCCAGCCCTTGTCGGTGTCGGTGCGGTCGTCGAGCGTGCCGTCGACCTTGACCGCCACCTTCATATTCGAATTCCAATCATTTTGATTTTGCCGATACGCCGGCAGATACGAATCGAAGATCGCGCCGCGCGGATTGGTCTGCAGCTCGACGTAGCTCTTGCCGTCGCCGTCGGCGTCGATGAACATCTCGACCGCCTCCTGGGTCCACAGCTTCTCGTCGCGCTTGTCGAGGGTCGACCACACGTCTTTGTCCTCGCACTGAAACGCGACGTAGAGGTTCTTGTCGTCCCACAAAATCTTGGCCGTGGTCTCTTGATCCGCCGGCAGCCCGTCGATGGTGCGCACGAAGTCGCCCGTCGACGGCGCGTCCTTCCACGCCCGCTCGTCGAGCTTTCCGTCGAGCTTGATCGATCCATTCTTGATGTGCTTGGCGACGATCCGCTTGAGCTCCACCGGCGCCGCCGAGGTGGTCGGCAGCACCACCGCGAGGATCCGGTTCTCTTTGTCGTGCGGCCCCTTGGTGACCTTGAGCCGGAGCGGCCCCTTCCACATCCCGACGTAGATCTCGACCGACTTGGCCGGCCAGTTCGCAGGCACGCTCACCCGGTGAATGTCGCGGATGATATCGCCCGCCTTCCACACCTTGACCGGATAGTGCCCATTGATCGGCGTGTGGTCGGCGTTCAGGTGGCTCTTCTTGGTGCCCGGCGCCTCGAGGTGGATGAACACCTTCCAGTCGTCGGTGAACGGCTTGTTGACCTTCCAATAATGAGTGAGGGTGAACGCCTTGCCCGGCGTCACCACGTCGGTGTCGACGTCGAGCCCGAGATAGGTGACCTTGTCCTCGAGATCGGCGTTGACCACGTACTTCGGCGTCGGCGCGGTCTTGAGGATGTTCTCCTGGGCGGCCTTGATATCGTCCTCGGTGGGCGTGTCGGGCGACTGCTCGACGCAGCCAAAGGCGAAGAGGGCCACGGCGGCCACGATGGCGAAACGATGCATCGATTCCTCCCTGGGAATTGGAAGTGGTGCCGGCGAACGTATTAGCCGGTAACCAAGCTCAGTTCAAGGAAAACTCAGAAACGGAAGAGGATGCTGCCGACGTTCGGCGTGCGCTCGGTGGCGCTCGGAGGGGTGACGCGCGGCGAGGAGGTCTGCGCGCCGAGGACGACGTTGTTGCTGGTCGTCTCGGCGTACCACACCCCCACCGCGATCGCGCAGACCAGCACGAGCGCGCCGCCGGCGATGATGAGCCCGATCCACCAGCGGCTCTTTTTCTTCTTCGGCGCCTGGGTCGGATATCCCGCCGGAGCCGGCGCGTAGGGATCGTAGGTGCCGTAGGTCGGGTAGCTCTGCGGCTGCGGCTCGGGCTCGGCCTGCGGCTGCGGCTGGCCCTCTTGCGGCGCGGGCTGCTGCGTCTCGGGCGGCTGCGGCTCGGCGGCGGTCTGCTGCTGGAGCGCGGCGATATCGGCCTCGACCTCGGCGCGGTTCGACGCGTTCGGCACGCCCGCGAGGTAGCGCTGGTAATACTTCACCGCGACCCGCTTGTGGCCGAGCTTCTCGTGCGCGAGGCCGATGTTGTAGTCGAGGATCGGCGACGGGCGAAGCTGCGCCGCGGCCTTGAACTCGTGAATCGCGCGGTGATAGTCGCCCGAGCTGTAGGCGGTCTTGCCGGCCTCGAAGTGCGCCTTGGCCTGCGCCAAGGTGGCGTCGTCTTGCGCGGGCGCGGGCTGCGCGGCGGGCGCGGCGGTCGGCTGCGCCATCGCGCCCTGCGGCCAGAGGATCGCCAGCGCGAAGGCGAGCACCGTCGCCACCGAGGTCACCGCCCGCCACTTTTTCGAACCCATCCGCTCCTCCTTCGTTCCGGCTTCCAAGTTACGGCTAATAGGGATTCAAGACGTCGCTGCCACCGCCCTTTTTCGCGGCGGGATGCGACGGGTTGTCGTCGAGGCGCTCGTAGGGATCGACCGGGCGGCGCACCCGCACCTGCGGATGTTGCGCGGGCGGCTTGATGACCGCCGCCGGCCGACTCGGGTGATGCGACTCGCGCACCCGCGCGTGCACCCGGTCGAGCTTGACCAGGAGCTTGCGTCCATTTTGCGGATCGATGGTGACCGGCTCGTCGACGAATCCATCTTTGTGCAGGACCACGTTCACCGTCTCGCCGCGCACCACCTTGACCTCGTCGGGCGTCTCGCCGGTCGGCTTGCCGTCGATGAGGATCTTGGCGCCCGGCGGCAGCGAGTCGACGATCACCCGGTCGTAGTGGATCTTCGGTTTGACCGGCGCCACCTGCACCGGAGCGGCCGCGGTCGGGATCGGCGCCGCCGCGATCGGGTGGGCCGGCACGATCGCCTCCGCCGGCGGATTTACCTGGTGCCGAAGATAGAGCACGGTCCCGCCGCCGCCGAGCGCCGCCCGCGCAAGCAGCCCGAGCACCAGGCCCGACCCGCGCTTCTTCTTCGCGGCGCCCTCGATCTCGAACCCGGTCGGCTGCGGCACCGGCCCGACGTGCGCGGCCACCGGCGAGGTCGCCGAGCCGTCGAGGGTGGCCGCGGTCTCGATCGACTGCGAGCTCGCGCGGCGCATCGCCGCCGATCCGGCGATCGGAATCGCAGGCGCGCTCCCGCCGACCGCGATCGGCTGGGACGGCGTCATCGGTCTCGACGAGATCGGCATCAGCCCCGAGGCGCTGAGCAGCTCGGGCGCGTGCGTCTGCATCGCGGTGACGAGCGCCTGCCCGAGCTCGGCCATCGTCTGAAAACGATCGCCCGCCTCCTTGGCCATCGCGCGCAGGATGATCGTCTCGACGTCTTGCGGGATGCGCCGCTCGGGCGCGATCTCGGTCGGCCGGCGCGGCTCCGAGGTGATGTGCTTGGTGAGGATCCCCATGAAGCTCTCGGCCTCGAACGGGACCCGACCGGTGAACACCTCGTACATGATCACGCCGACCGAATAGATATCGGTGCGCGAATCGAGCGGCTTTCCGAGCGCCTGCTCGGGCGACATATAGTGCGGCGTGCCGAAGATCGCGCCGGTGCGGGTCAGGCTCTGCGCGCCCTCGGCGCCCGAGACCTTGGCGATGCCGAAGTCGAGGATCTTGACCACCGTGCGCCCGTGCTTCTCGGCGAGAAACACGTTCTCGGGTTTCATATCGCGGTGAATGATCGCTTTTTGGTGCGCGGCCTGGAGCCCGCGCGCCACCTGCGAAAAGAGATCGAGCGCGTCACCGACGGAGATCGGCGGCGGCTCCTTCATCCGCTCGGCGAGCGAGATGCCCGCGAGCAGCTCCATCGCCAAATAAACCGACCCATTCGGCAGGGTCGCAAAATCGTCGATTTCGACGATATTCTCGTGACCGATCGAAGAGGCCGACCACGCCTCTTGACGAAAGCGCGCCACCGCCTCGGGGTTCGAGACGATCTCCGGCCGGAGCAGCTTGATCGCGAACCGCTTGTTGATGTTGACGTGCTGCGCCTCGAAGACCTGCCCCATCCCGCCTTCCCCGAGGAGGCGCACCACCCGATAACGATCGGCGAGCACCTTGCCGACGAGATCCTCGCGCCCCGCGCTCTCGTCGCGCTCGAGCGGCGTGCCGTCCTTGGCGCAGAATTGGCCGCCGTCATAGCGCGCATTGCACGCCGGGCACGCCATTTTGAATGATTGCCCCGCCCCTTCCATCAGCGACTGAGTATGCGGTTTCGCCTGCTCTTTGTCCATACGAGCCGCAGGCTTACTGTGCGAGCGATCACTTCGCCCGCCGTCTCGCTTCGCCGTGCTAAGTTGGCGCCCCGAACATGCGACCGACCAAGACCGACGCCGCCCTCGCCGCCGCCGAAGAGACCCACGCCCACGACCCCGAACGCGCCGAGGTGATCGCGCGGGTGCGCCGCTTCAAAGCGGGCTGGTACGAGCTCGGCGAATCGCTCTCCGAGCAGCGACGCGGCGAGCACTATAAACAGTGGGGCTATTCGAGCTTCGAGGACTACTGCAAGCGCGAGCTGCACCTGCGCATGGAGACCGTCGACAAGCTCACCGGGTCGTATGGATTTTTGCGCACGCGCGCGCCCGAGGTGCTGCGCCGCGACGGACGCGACGCGCCGATCCCGAGCTACCAGGCGGTCGATTTTTTGCGCCGCGCCGAGGAGGAGGCCGACGCGCCCGAAGAGACGGTGCGCGAGATCCGCCGCCACGTCCTCGACGAGGGCGCGTCGCTACCGAAGATCTCGCGCATCTACCGCCAGGTGGTGTTCCCGGTCGGCGACGAGGAGCGCAGCGATAAGCAGCGGAGCGGGCTCAAGCAGGCGATCGCGCGCCTGGTCGAGCTCCTCGCGCTCGCCCGCGACGACGGGACCGTCCCGCCGCCGCTCGCGGCCGAGGTCGAAGAGCCGTTGGCCCGCGTGGCCGCGCACCTCGAGCGATAAAACCGCTCGTCCTGAGCTTGTCGAAAAACGAGCGCGCGCCAAACCGCTCGTCCTGAGCTTGTCGAAGGACGAGAGCGCGCCGGCTACTCTTCTTTCTTCGGCGGCGGCTCGGGCGGGGCGGCGGCGCGGCGCTTGCCCGCCTCGATCAGCTCCTTCACCTTCTGCCCGCCCTTGTGCCCGATCTCTTCGTAGAACTCGTGGCCACGGGCGTCGCGGACCGCTTCGCCGCCCTTGCGCCCGATCTCCTCGTAAAATTCGTGGCCGCGCTCGTCGCGCACCTTCTGCCCGCCCTTGCGGCCAGCCTCACGGACGGTCATGCCTCCGCCCGGTTTCTTTTCCTCGGCCATGTTCCTCCTCCTTCGTGGGTTACTTCTTCTCGGTCTGCTTGCCGGCGTTGATCAGGTCGCGAAC
>JANWLJ010000119.1 GCA_025450955.1 Polyangium sp. (in: bacteria)
ACCTGTCCGCGCAGCTTGCCGTTGACCTGCACCGGATAGGGAATGCGCTTTTTCGCCGCGGCTTCGGCGTCGTAGCTCGGCCACGGGCGGGTGGCGAGGAGCTCGGTGTGGCCGAGCCGATGCCACAGATCCTCGGCGAGGTGCGGCGCGATCGGCGAGAGCAGCGTCACCACCGTCTCGACCGCCTCCCGTCCGGCGCCCTCCTGCCGGTCGAGCGAAGGCGCGGCATAGATCGCGTTCACCAGCTCCATGATCGCGGAGATCGCGGTATTGAAATGAAACCGATCGCCGCCGACGTCGTCGGTGACCCGCTTGATCGTGGCGTGGGTCTTTTGCCGGATATCCGATTCCATTGAATCGTCGCGAATGCGGGTTTCCTGATTATCGATCACCAGCCGCCATACCCGATTGAGAAAGCGCCAGGCGCCTTCGACCCCGGCCTCGGACCACTCGAGCACCGAGTCGGGCGGCGCGGCGAACAGCGAAAAGACCCGCACCGTATCGGCGCCGTACTTCTCGATGAGCGGCAGCGGCTCGACCACGTTCTTGAGCGACTTGGACATCTTCTCGACCCGCCCGACGGTGACCGGCCGGCCGCAGTGGGCGCAGGCGCGCTCGGCGGTCACCTCGTCGGGAAACAGATAGCCGTGCTCGGAGCACTGATAGGTCTCCTTGCACACCATCCCCTGGGAGAGCAGGCGGGTAAACGGCTCGTCGAGGTCCGGCTTCACCCAGCCCCAATCGCGCAGCATCTTGGTAAAGAAGCGGGCGTAGATGAGGTGCTTGGTGGCGTGCTCGGCGCCGCCGATGTACTGGTCGACGGGACTCCAGTGATCGAGCTCGGCGCGATCGAGCCAGCCGCCGGAATCCTTGGCCCAGGCGGGCGCGGCGTAGCGCAGCGCGTACCACGACGACTCGACGAACCCGTCCATGGTGTCGGTCTCGCGCTCGGCCGGACCGCCGCACACCGGGCAAATGGTCTTCGCCCAGGTGGGATGGGCCGCGAGCGGCGACCTTCCGCCCTCGGCGAGCGTGACGTCCGCAGGCAGGGTGACCGGCAGCTCGCGCTCGGGCACCGGCTGATAACCGTGGACCGCGCACTTCACCAGCGGAATCGGCGTGCCCCAGAAGCGCTGCCGCGAGACCAGCCAGTCGCGGATGCGAAAGGAGACCGTCTCGCCGCCAACCCCGCGCTCGGCCAAAAGCGCGGTCACCTTTTTCTTGCCCGCTTCGCTCTCGAGTCCGTCGAACGGCCCGGAATTCACCATTTTTCCCGATTCGGTGAATGCGGTTTCCATTCCGAAATCAGAGGGTGGTTGAATCACGATTCGCACCGGAAGCGAGTATATCCGGGCGAATTCGAAGTCGCGTTGATCGTGCGCCGGCACCGCCATCACCGCGCCGGTGCCGTACTCCATCAGCACGAAGTTGGCGACCCACACCGGCACGGTCTCGCCGGTGAGCGGGTGGACCGCGCGCGCGCCGGTGTCCATCCCCTCTTTGACGTAGTCCTCGGCGCCGCGGCGGATCTTGTCCTCGCCGCGAATGCGCGCGATGAACGCGGCGAGCGTCGGGCTCTCTTTGGCCAGCCGGCTGGCGAGCGGATGCTCGGCGGCGATCGAGAGGAAGGTCACCCCGTAGAGCGTGTCGGGCCGGGTGGTGAAGACCTCGAGCGCCTGGGTGTCGCCGACCGCGCGCTCGAGCGCAAAGCGGATCCGCGCGCCCTCGGAGCGGCCGATCCAGTTCTCCTGCATCGCCAAAATCTTGTCCGGCCACTTGCCGCGAAGCCGCGAAAGGTCGCGCAACAGCTCGTCGGCGTAGTCGGTGACTTTGAGAAACCACTGCTCGAGCTCGCGCTCCTGCACCACCGAGCGGCAGCGCCAGCACAGGCCGTCTTCGACCTGCTCGTTGGCGAGCACCGTCGCGCAGCTCGGGCACCAGTTGACCACCGCGCCCTTGCGGTAGGCGAGCCCGCGCTTCCACATCTCGATGAAGATGCGCTGCTCGTAGACGAAATATTCCGGCTCGCAGGTGGTGAGCTCGCGCGACCAGTCGTAGGAGAGCCCGAGCCGAACGAACTGTTCGCGCATGTGGCGGATGTTCTCGAAGGTCCAGTCGCGCGGGTGGACCTTGGCCTTGATCGCGGCGTTCTCCGCCGGCAGCCCGAAGGCGTCCCAGCCCATCGGGTGCAGCACCTCGAAGCCCATCATCCGGCGGGTGCGCGCCACCACGTCGCCGATCGAGTAGTTGCGCACGTGGCCCATGTGCAGCCGGCCCGAGGGATACGGGAACATTTCGAGCACGTAATATTTCGGACGCGCGCTCTCGCGACGGGCGGTGAACACCCCCGCCTTTTCCCACTCCGCCTGCCAGCGCGGCTCGAGCTCGGCGGGGCGATAACGGTCTTCGATCTCGTCGCTGCGACCCTCTTTGGCCATGACCCTTCCGTCTAGCACGGGGGCCGCCCGCGGCGAAATCCCTTTGTGATAAAATGGGCCATGGCCCTAGGGCGAAACGCGATCGCCGGCCTGGTGGCGCTTTGGGCCGGGGCGGCGGGTGCGGGGTGCGGCGGGCCGAGCTCGCTCTCGCTCACGCTCACGCTCGCGCCCGCGATCCCCCAGCCGAGCTCGCTCGCGATCACGCTCTACGGGCAGGGCCAGCTCGGCGCGCCGATAGCGGTCGCGCTCGCGCCGAGCAAGCACCTGCCCGGCACCCTGGTGATGGGTCCCCTCGATCCCAAGCAGCCCGACTTCCGGATCAAGGTCGACGGCCTCGACGAATCCGGCGCGCTCGCCTCGCAGGCCGCCACCCGCGTGACGCTCGCGAGCGGGGTGCAGACCCAGGCCGAGCTCACCCTCGCCGCGCCGCTTGCAGACTCCGATCTCGACGGCGTGCCCGACGCGATCGACGACTGCCCGAACCTGCCCGATCCCGATCAGCGCTGCGTCGCCAAAGGCGGCGGCGGCGATCTCGGCCCGCCCGATCTCGCAGTCCCGACCGACCTCGCGCTCGTCGATCTGGCGCGGCGCGATCAGACGGTGCCTCCCGATCTCGCGCGGCCGGTCTGCCCGGCGAACCATCTCTTCTGTGACAGCTTCGAGACCGGCGACGCGCGCTACTGGACCGTCGACACCGGCCGCAACGCCACCATCACCGTCGGCAGCGCGGGCCCACCCTACCGCGGCGTGTACGCCGCCCATGGCGTCGCTCAGCTCAACCCGATCGACGGCGGCTACACCGAGGACTACGCCACCCTCGACGCGACCTTCACCCCGCAAAACGAGGTGTGGCTGCGCGCTTATGTGTACTTCACCAAGACGGCCGTCTACGAGATGGCGCTCCGGCTCGGCAAAGGCACCGCCGAGCAGGTGGTCGGCATCGACGGCAGCGGCGACTGGGTGGTGACCCAGAACAACGGCGTTGACGACGATCTCAAGACCGGCGCGCCGGCCGCGATCGGAAAGTGGGTGTGCATCGAGCTCGGCGTGCAGACCCTGGCGAATTCGGTCCAGCTGTTCGTCGACTCGACCGCGATGCCGTTTTTGACCGGCGTGACGGCGGTCAAGGCGCAGGACAGCCAGCTCTCGGTCGGGATCGCGCGCACGCCGGGAACCCCGGCGCTCCAGATCTTCGTCGACGACGTCGCGGTCGCCCCGACCCGCATCGGCTGCGAGTGATCTCTTCGCCGCGGTGGGTTCTGTTGCTCGGGCTCGCCGCGCTCGCCGGCTGCGGCGCTCCGACCTCGCTGTCGCTCTCGCTCTCGCTCGATCCCGGCGTGCCCGCACCCGACACCCTGGTGGTCTCGCTCTACGGCGCCGGCCGGCTGAGCGCGCCCGCGATCGTGCCGCTCTCGAGCGCGGGCAAGTCGCTCCCCGGCACCTTGGTGCTCGGCCCGCTCGACGCGAGCGCGCCCGACTTCCGCGTGCAGGTCGACGGGCTCCTCGGCGGCGCGCTGGTGGCGCAGGCCGCCGCTCGCCAGGCGCTCGCGCGCTCGCAGCAAAACCGGCTCGCGCTCACCCTCGGCCCGCCGCTCGCAGACAGCGACGGCGACGGCGTGCCCGACGCGATCGACGACTGCCCGACCAAGAGCGATCCCGATCAGCGCTGCGCCTCGGCGGATCTCGGCGGCGACCTCGGCCTCGTCGACGCGACCAAGGACGCGAGCTTCGATCTCGCATTTCCGCCCGGGCCGCCCTGCCCGAACGGCGCGATCTTCTGCGACGACTTCGAGACCGGCGATCTCAGCCACTGGAACGGCAAGGTAGGCGGGAGCCTGGCCAGCGTCACCGTCGACGCCACCCAGCCCTACCGCGGCAAGGACGCGCTCGACGCGCGCAGCACGCCGTTCGGCTTCGGCGATCTCGGCCTCGGCGGCGCGGGCTCGGCCGCCGCCACCCAAGGAATCTCCCCATCGCCCGCCACGCTCTGGGTGCGCGCCTACGTCTATCAAGCCGGAGCGCCGCCGCCGTTCGAGATGGTGCTCGCGCTCTCGAGCGGCACGCTCGGCTTTGCGGCCGGCGCCGGTCAGGCGGGGACGTGGGCGGTCACCCAGGACGATCGCGCCAGTCCCGACGAGATCTCGCCCGTCCCGATCGCGCTCGACCACTGGACCTGCGTCGAGCTCGGCCTCGACGAGACCAGCCATCTGGTGTCGCTCTACATCGACGGACAAAAGGCGCTCGCGTTCGCCCCCGCGCGCTCCACGCTGATCCGGAAGCTCGAGGCCGGATTGGTCAGCGTGCCGAGCGGCCCGGCCGCTCAGGTCTACCTCGACGACGTGGCGCTCGCCGCCTCGCGCATCGGCTGCGAGTGATTGACTTGGCCTTTCCGTCGGGCTAATCCCAAGCGCGATGGCGCCCCACGTCTACGTCGAAGATCTCCGCCGCCACGTCGGCGCGGAGGTGGTCTTAAAGGGTTGGCTCTACAACATGGCCTCCAAGGGCAAGCTGCACTTTTGCCAGGTGCGCGACGGCACCGGCGTGGTGCAGTGCGTGATCTCGAAGGCCGAGGTCGGCGACGAGGTGTTCGCGCTCGCCGGCACGCTCAAGCAGGAGGCGTCGATCGTGGTGACCGGCGTGGTCCGCGAAGACGCGCGTTCGCCCATCGGCGTCGAGCTTGGGGTCAAGCACCTTCAGCTCGTCGCCCAGCCGACCGCCGACTTTCCGATCTCGCCGAAGGAGCACGGCACCGCGTTCTTGATGGAGCAGCGCCACCTCTGGCTGCGCTCGCGCCGCCAGGTCGCGATCTTGCGCGTGCGCGCCGAGATCGTCCGGCAGATCCGCAACTACTTCGACAGCCGCGGCTTCACCTTGATGGACGCGCCGATCTTCACCCCGTCGGCGTGCGAAGGCACCACCAACCTCTTCCAGGTCGATTACTTCGACGACAAGGCCTACCTCACCCAGTCGGGCCAGCTCTACGGCGAAGCGGGCGCGATGGCGCTCGGCCGCATCTACACCTTCGGCCCGACCTTCCGCGCCGAGAAGTCCAAGACCCGGCGCCACCTCACCGAGTTCTGGATGGTCGAGCCCGAGGTCGCCTTCATGGATCTCGCCGGCGACATGGATCTCGCCGAGGACTTTCTCGTCGAGGTGGTCAAAGGAGTGGTCGAGCATCGCCAGGCCGAGCTCGCCATCCTCGAGCGCGATCTCGACAAGCTCGCCCGGGTGCAAAAGCCGTTTCCGCGCATCCGCTACGAAGAGGCGATCGAGATCCTTCACAAGAAGGGCAAGGAGACCAAGTTCGGCGACGACTTCGGCGCCGACGAGGAGACCGCGATCTCCGAAGAGTTCGATCGCCCGGTCATGATCCACCGCTACCCCGCCGCCATCAAAGCCTTCTACATGAAACGCGACCCCGAGGACCCGCGGGTCGCGCTCGCCGTCGACGTGATCGCCCCCGACGGTGTTGGCGAGATTATCGGCGGCGCCCAGCGCGAAGACGACCTCGCCACCCTCGAAGCGCGCATCGACGAGCACAAGCTGCCGCGCGAAGCCTTCGAGTGGTACCTCGACCTCCGTCGCTACGGCTCGGTGCCGCACGCCGGCTTCGGCCTCGGCCTCGAGCGCACGGTGCAGTGGATCTGCGGCTTGCACCACGTGCGGGAGACCATCCCGTTCCCGCGGCTGATGGGGAAGATCGAGCCGTTGCGGAGACGAGAGAAGAGAAGAGAGAGGGCCGGGAGGGCGGGGGGTG
>JANWLJ010000120.1 GCA_025450955.1 Polyangium sp. (in: bacteria)
ACCAAGTACGACAAGTTGGTCCTGTTCGGCGCCGCGCTGCCGCAGATTCGCGCGCGCGTCGAGCGCGATCACGGCCGTCACGGGCTGCCGCGGCAAAAGGTGCTCGCCACCGTGGTGCGCCTGCTCGCTACCACCTCGATCCGGATCGGCAACGAAGAGTACGCGCGCACCAATCACTCCTTCGGGCTCACCACCTTCCGCGACCATCACGTCGACGTGCACGGCGCCGCGCTGCGGTTTCAGTTTCGCGGCAAGAGCGGGGTGACCCGGACGGTGGCGGTGCACGATCGCCGGCTGGCGCGGATCATTCGCCAGTGTCAGGAGCTGCCCGGCCACGAGCTGTTTCAATATATCGATGAAGCGGGGGAGCGCCGCTCGGTCGGCTCGCACGACATCAACGACTACCTGCGCGCGATCACCGCGCAGGAGATCACCGCCAAAGATTTTCGTACCTGGAACGGCACGGTGCTGGCGGCGCTGACCCTCTCGGAGGCGCAGCGGGCAGGCGGGCGCGGTCCTTCGAAGCGGGTGGTGGTCCGCTGCATCGAGGAGGTGGCCGGCCACCTGGGAAACACGGTGGCGGTCTGTCGTCGCTGCTACGTGCACCCGGCGGTGATCGAGGCCTACCTCGACGGCACGCTCGCGCCGGCGCTCGACGAACGACGGTCGGTGAATGCCCGCGGCGCGCCGCGGCTCGAGCCGATCGAGCAGGCGGTGCTCCGCTTCCTCTCGTCGCGGCCCTGGGACCCCGCGCGTGCCCGCGCTTTGCATCCTGGTGGAGCGAGGTGAACATGAAACCAAAGAGGCCCCTTTGGGCAGTGGTCGAGGGACTGTGTGCCGGCGCGGTCGGCGCCGGGCTGCAGACGCTCTTTTTCCGCGCCTCCAAGCCGATCGCGCCCGAAGCGCCGCTCGGCACCTTCGTTCCCCCCGAGCGCCAGCAGCGCGAGGAGGAGCCCACCCAGACAGTGGCCCGCCGCGTGGTCGAGGATCTGGCGGAGCGCGGCCCGCTCTCCGGGCAGGCCAAAGAGCGCGCCGGGATGATCGTGCACTTCAGCTACGGCGCCGGCTGGGGCGCGCTCTACGGAATCTTGCGCTCGACCTGGCCGAAGCTGTGGAGCCCGCTCGGCGCCGGCGGTTACGCGCTCGGGGTTTGGGCGCTAAGCGATAACCTGATTGTCCCGGCCTTTCGGCTGGGTGCGTGGCCGCAGAAATATCCGGCGCGCTCGCACGCCTATGCGATCGCGGCGCACCTGGTCTACGGCGCGGGGCTGGCCGGCACGCTCGCGCTCTTCGACGCCGCGCCCTGGCTCGGGATGGCGGCGGTGGCGACCGTGCTCGGCCGCCGACGGCCGCTCCGCGCGCGGGCCAAACGGCTCGGCAAGCGCACCGGACGGATGCTCGCCGAGGCGCGCCGCACCGTCGGCAATCTCGGTCTCAACCGGAAGACCCTCTCCGAGCTGACCGAGCGCTGAGCCTGCGCTTACGGCTGGCCGATCAGCCGCTCGATGGTCCCGAGCAGCGCGGCGAGCTGAAACGGCTTGGTCAAAAACCCGGCCACCTCGAGCTGGCCGCCCTCACCATCGGCGAGGGCGATGCGCGGCGAGACCGAGCTCATCATCACCAGCGGCAATCCCTGATATTGGGGTATTCGCCGCACCTCGAGAATGAATTCCCGGCCATTCATGATCGGCATCATGTAATCGACCAGGACCAGGGCCGGCTGCTCCTTTTCGAGCCGGACCATTCCATCTTTGCCGTTGGCCGCGGTGACGACGCGATAGCCTTCCTCTTCCAGGATGCTGGTGAGGATCTCGGTGAGCGCGAATTCGTCGTCTACCAGGAGGATGGTCTTCATTTCTTCGACCGCCTCCGACTCGGTTTCTTGTGGCGCGGCGAAGCCGAAGCTTTGCGCGGCGGCGCCTGCGAGGTCGAGCGGGCGATGCCGGTCACGATCGCCTCGGCGCTGTCGAACGACGAGGAGACCTCGATCCCGCGATCGGTGATCGAAAATTCCCGGAGCGAGGAGTCGCTCGGTCCGCCGCGCATCTTCACCACCGAGATCAGGCGATGGAGCTGGGCGCGCAGCTCGACGTGGCGGAGAAAGAGGATGTTGTCGAGCGCAGCGTTGAGCCCTGACACCGGCACCGTGACCTCCGGGCCAAACAGCGAGGAGGTCTCGTCGGAGAAGAGGGTGGTCACGCCGCGCGAGCGCAGCTCGTTACCGAGCGCAGTGAAATATCCTCCCGCGCGGTCGGGATAGACCAGCGAGCTCACCAGCCCATCGATCCCGTCGATGAACAGCCGGCGAACCCCGCGCGCCTCGATCCGCTCGAGCAGCTCTTCGGCGAGCACATCGGCGAGCAAACCGAGCGGCGGCTGCCAGCGGAGCTCGACGGCCTTTTTGTCGACCAGCGACGAGAGGCCGAGCCCGACGCTGTCGGCCCGCCGCTTCAGCTCGTCGGGCGTTTCGGAGAAGCCGAAGTAGAGCCCGGGCTGCCCGCGGCGCGCGCCCTCGGCGAGAAAGCCGAGCCCGAGCAGCGTCTTTCCCGTGCCCGGCGCGCCCAGCTCGAGAGTGACCGAGCCCTCCTCGAGGCCGCCGCCGAGCATCGGGTCGAGGCTCTCGATCCCGAACGCCAGCGGCTCCGCCGGGCGCGGCCGCGCCGGGTTTCGCCCGAGGACCGACTCGGTGCGCGGATGGACCCCGATGCCCTGGTCGCTGATTTGATACAGATGCCGCCCCATCAGGAAGTCGCTGCCGCGGTGCTTGGTTACCTCGAGGGTGCGGGCTGTGCCCATCCCGATCGGATCGAAGGTGATCTGCACCAGGCCATCGACCATGGTGCGCAGCGGATAGGCCTCGCCGCCGTTGCTCTCGCCGGTCAATAAAAGGGTGGTGCAGCCAACCAGCTCCACCGTCAGCTGGAGCTCGTGAATGAACTTCTTCAGCTCCACCTCCGAGCTCGCCAGCGCTCCGGCGGTGACCAGCCCGTCGATGACCAGCAGGGTCGCGTGATGATCCATCACGCACTTGCGCACCATACCGAGCAGCCCCTTCAACCCCTCGTTCTCGAGCGCCTGATAGCCGCTTACGTAAACGAGCGAGCTGCCAATCTGAGAACGGTCGAAGAACGCCATCTGCCCGATATACGAAATCATCCGCGCGTGCGATTCCGACAATAAGGTCAAAAACAGCGCGCGCCCGCCGGCGGCGACGTGGTTGTAGCAGGTCTGATTTCCGAGGATGGTCTTTCCGGCGCCCGGCTTGCCGAGAATCATATAGACCCCACCGCGCAAAAAGCCGCCGGAGAGGATCTTGTCGAAACCGCGAATTCCGCTCGGCACTCGAACGAGCGCTTTTGGTTGGGTGTCGGCGATCACGTGCGCTCCTTGGCTGGGGGGTCCGCTGGGCGCTCGGTATCGAGCGCGGGCAGGGAGAATATCACCTCCGTCCCTTTCCCCACCGCGCTCGACATCGAGATCGAGCCGCCGTGCGCTTCGACAATCGCCTTGGCGATCGAGTGACCGAGCCCGAGACCGGACCTTCGGCCCGGATCCGCCTGCCAATAGGGCTCGAACACGTTGGGCAGCTTGTCCTCGGGAATCCCCACTCCGGTATCGGACACGGAGAAGCAGATCTCCGCTCCTCTGCGCTCGGCGTGAATGAAGATGGACCCTCCTTCTCGGGTGTAACGAATGGCGTTTCCGATCAAGTTGGAAAAAACCTGGAGGAGGCGCTGGCCGTCGCAGAAGAGGCGGCCGGCATCCTCCTCGGGGGTTGCGGTCAAGGTGAGGTGACGGGCGGCGGCGAGCGGGGCCAGCTGCTCGGCGGCGGCGCGCACCAGCTCGCCGGCGTCGCACACGGTCGGCGTGAGCGCGAGGAGCTGGCCCTTCTCCAGCTTGGCGAGGTCGATGAGGTCGGCGATCAGCCGATTCATCTGCTCGACCGCGCTCTGGATCAGCCGCACCGACGAGCGGATCGTGTGGGTCGCGCGCGGGTCGCCGGCCAACCGATCGATCTGGCTCGCGCTCAGCGAGATCGCTCCGAGTGGGTTTCGGAGATCGTGAGAGACGACGGCGAGCAGGTCGTCGCGCGCGGCGATGGCGCGCCGGGCCTCCTCGAGCAACCGGGCACCCGCCGCTCGGGCGCGAGAGGCATCGTCGGGTGGAGTCTTCACTTTAGGTAGATGAACCGGTATGGAACGGTCTCTATCCACGCGGTCCCGGATACTGGATACACCTGGCCCGGTAGAGGCCGCCACTGTGAACGTTTTGATCGGATCGGGTGTTCAGGCCGGCAGAGGCGCCGTCGGCCGTTCGAGAGACGGGGAGGGCGCGCCGGCGATCTCGGGCTGGGCGCGCTGCGCTTCGAAGCTCGCGTGCGGATCGCGAGCCGACATCTTGCCGGCCTGGACGATCGCGTAGCGCATCGCGAGTGAGCCGAGCGCGCCGGCGAGCGCGCCGAAGAGGGTGCGCCTGCGGCCGCGCCCCGGAAACAGCGACGCGGTCAGGCTCGCGGCGGTCAGGCCGGTCGCCGCGGTGAGGAGCGCGCCCGAAGCGCCGCGACGGAGCGGACGCGCCACCCGCTCGACGCGCGCGGCCTCTTTGTGGAGGGCGAAGGTCGCGGCCAGCTCCGCCGCTTTGCCGGCGATTCCGTATCGTCGCAAGACCCGCGCCTCCGACGGGGTGGCGGGCAGAAGCTCGAGCAGCGACGCCGCCGCGGTCACCCCCGAGCTCATGAACAGCAGCGGCAGCCGGGTGCGGCTCTCCTGCCAGACCGGCACCGCGGTGGTCGCGAGCAGCACTCCGGTGTAGCCGGCGAGCGCGGGCCCGAGGAGGCCCGCTAAAAAGCCGGCCGAGCGCCCGAGCGCGCCGATAAGGCCGCGCCGCTCACCGAAGAGCGCCGCCGCGCCGCTCGTCGCGCCCGAGGCGGTGAGAATCCACGAGCCCACGCTCATCGGCGACGAAGGGCGAAAGACCCGCAGCATGTTCAAAAAACGCGCGGGTCGCCCGAGATCGTAGATGAGCAGGCCCGCCGACGCGCCGACTCCGAGCGCGCCGAGCCAGCGCGCCCGCCGGGTGAGGCGCCCGAGCTTGCGCCGCGGGCTCCTGAGCGCGAGCACCGACGCGAGCAGGCTCGCTGCGCCGG
>JANWLJ010000121.1 GCA_025450955.1 Polyangium sp. (in: bacteria)
CTGGTCCGCTCGGGCGCGGTCGATCTGATCATCATCGACTCGGTCGCCGCGCTCACCCCCAAGGCCGAGATCGAAGGCGACATGGGCGACGCGCACATGGGTCTGCAGGCGCGCCTGATGAGCCAGGCGCTGCGCAAGCTCACCGGCGTCACCCACAAACAGAACACCACCTGCGTCTTCATCAACCAGCTCCGGCAAAAAATCGGAATCGTGTTTGGCAACCCCGAGACCACGCCGGGCGGGCAGGCGCTCAAGTTCTACGCCTCGGTGCGGCTCGACATCCGGCGCATCGGCCAGCTCAAGCAGGGCGACGAGGTCGTCGGCAGCCGCGTCAGAGTGAAAGTCGTGAAAAATAAATGTGCCCCGCCGTTTCGCCAGGCGGAGTTCGAGGTGCAGTACGGCACCGGCATCAACTGCATGGGCGAGCTGGTCGACCTCGGCACCACTCACGGGCTCGTCGAGAAATCGGGCGCGTGGTACCTGCTCGACGGCGAGCGGCTCGGGCAGGGGCGCGAAAAAGCGTGCGAGCTCCTCGCGGGAAATCCCGAGCTCGCCGAATCGCTGCGCGCGCGGCTGCTCTCGGCGATGAAGGTCGCCGCCGACGCCGCGCCCCGTTCCGCCGAGGCGGGCGACGCGGTCGAGGCCGCGGCGTGAGCCCGCCCGGGGGGAGTGCGAGAAATCATGCGCTGGAGATCCACACCGTCACCTTCTGTCCGCCCGAGAGCGAATCCTGGCTCTCGGCGGCGCGGCATCGCGACCTGCGCATCGACGTGGCGAGCGCGATCGCCAACGTGATTGGCCTGCTCGACGGGGGCGGGCTCTTGGTCTTTCCCGCCGGCTTTCTGCGCGCGCCGTCGGTGGAGGCGGCCGACGTGCTGGCGGAGTCGATGCGCAAGCTGTCGGCCGCGAGCGAGGTGGCGCTCGTCTTCGGGATCGAGATCGGCGGCGAGGAGGTGTGGGCGCCCCTGGCGGCGCCGCCGGTCAACCACGCCTTCGCCTGCGCGCACGGCCGTCCGATCCTCTGGCCGGCGATCCAGGCCCGTCGCGACAGCCCCGCCGAGCGGCGGGTGATCGAGATCGGCGGGCTGCGGCTCGGTCTCGTGATCGGGGCCGAGGTGTTCAACGGCGCCCTGCGCAAGGAGCTCGAGCGCGCCCGCCCCGACGCGATCGTGCTCCTCACCCACGTCGGGCCGAACGAGCGCTGGCGCATCGCGCTCGACGGGCTGCGGGCGATCGCGCCGCTGTTCATCGTCGGCGACTCCCTCGAGGAGGGAGAGCCGCCCTGGGCCGCCCCGCCCATCGGTTGGCTGCGCTCCGACGGCGGCACCACCCCGGGTGTGATCATCCACCGCTATCAGCGCCCGCGCGAGGCGAGCGCCGAGCGAGACCATCAGGTGCGGTGATCGCGCTTAGGCTTTCGCCGGCTTCTTCACCGGCGCGCGCGGCCGGCGCTTCTTGCGGGCCGGCTCGGCGGCGAACGCCTTCCAGCCCGCTTCGAGCGCGACCAGCTCCGAGATGATCTGGGGATTCAAGATGGCCAGCGTGGATTGCATGCCTCGCCCTTTCCGGTCGGGTTTTGAAACGAGCCTACTCACAGCTGGAGTTGATGCCGAGGCAGTAAAGGCCCATGCAGCAGTAGCCTTCGCCACCGCCGCAGCAGTAGCCGCTGCAGTCGACGTAGCCCGAGTTGCACGAGGGGACGCAGGCGCCGTTTTCGCAAAGGTTGTAGCCGTTGGTGCGATCGGGGCAGGCGTTGCCGCAGGCGCCGCAGTTGTCGTGGCTGGTCTTGAGGTCGACGCACTCGGTGCCGCACTTGGTCAGGCTGGCGTCGCACTGCACGTCGCACTTGCCATTGGTGCAGGTCGGATTGCCGGTGAGCGATTGGCACTGGTTGCCGCAGGTGCCGCAGTTGGCCGGATCGTTTTGCAGGTTGGCGCAGAACCGCGATCCCGCCAGGTCGCACATCGTCTGGCCGCTCGCGCACGAGCTCTCACACATTCCGTTGTTACAGCTCGTCACGATCCCGGGAAGCGCATAACACGGATCGCCGCACTGGCCGCAGTTGTCGGGATCGGTCGAGAGCGAGGTGCAGTAGTCTCCGCAAAAGGTCTCGCTCGTCGAGTTGCACGCGATGCCGCACTTGCCCTGGCTGCAGGTGGCGTGCGCGCCCGGCTTATTCGGACAGGCGTAGCCGCAGCTGCCGCAGTTGTTGGGATCGCTGTCGAGATCGGCGCAGCCGTGGGGGCAGACCGCTTCGCCGCCCGAGCACGAGCACGAAGATCCGCTGCAGGTCGGTTGCGGGAGCTGACACTGCCCGGCGACGCAGGAGCCGTTGCCGCAGGTGCCGCAGGTGCCGCCGCAGCCGTCGTCGCCGCACTGCTTCTGATCGCAGCTCGGCTGGCACGTGTTGTCGCCGTTCGAGTCGCTGCTCATCGAGCTCGATCGCTGAGAGCCCCCGCAGCCAACCAGCAAGAGCGAGCACAGGACGAACGCTTTCATCGGGATTTCCTCACTTGAGCGGATAGACGTCCCAGTGCGACGCGCCGACATCGCTCGCGCACTGGTCGCTGGTGACGACGAGATCGGGCGTCGAGCCCGGCAAGAGATCGGTCATGAGATAAGACAGCGACGAAACGTTCTCCGCCGCCGCATCGAACGACTGATTGCAACGCGGCGCCGGAAGCGTAATGGGCGTCGGCGCCGCCTGAAGACCGTGCGCATCGCCGGTGTAGAGATCCCAGTGATCGGTGCCGACGGCGGAGTCGCAATCGTCGGAGGTGACGATCATCGCGTTGACCCCGCACTGGAGCTTGGTCCACTGGTAATGGACGCTGCTCGAGCTGGCGAGCGAATCGAACGCGCGGTTGCAGCGCGCCGCCGGCACCGAGTAGGCGGTCGGCTGCGCCATGAATCCGCTCGAGCCCGCTCGGTAGAAATCCCAGTGGGTCGACCCGACCGCCGGGTCGCAATCGTCGTGGGTGACCACCAGATCCGGCCGGGCGTCCTGGTCGAGATCGACGAGCGCATAGGTGAGCGAGCTCGTCACCCCGCTCACGCTGTCGAACGGTTGATTGCAGCGCGCCGCGGGCAGCGCGAACGCGATCGGCTGGGCCGCGAACCCGCTGTCGCCCGCAGGATAAACATCCCAGTGATCGCTGCCGACCGACGCGTCGCACTGGTCGTGGGTCACCACCAGATCGGCCCTGCCGTCGCCGGTCAGATCGACGAGGCCATAGGTGAGCGGGCTGGCGGCGCTGCCGAGCGAATCGAACGAGGTGTTGCAGCGCGCGGCCGGGAGCGAATACGAAGTCGGTTGGGCGGAGAAGCCGGTCGCGCCACCGCGATAAACATCCCAATGATCGACGCCCACCGAGGCGTCGCAGTTATCGTGATAGACGATCAGATCGCTGCGATGATCGGCATCGAGATCGAGCAGCGCATAGTGCAGCGACTGATACCCAAGGAACGCATCGAACTGGGTGTTGCAGCGCGCGGCCGGCAACGCATAAGACGTCGGCTGCGCGGCGAAGCTCGACGCGCCCGCGGGGTACACGTCCCAATGCGAGTCGCCGACGCTGGCATCGCACTGGTCGGAGGCGACCACCAGATCCGGCTGCCCATCGGCGGTGAAATCGGAGAGCTCGTAGTTGAGCGACGTGCTGGTGCTCGCCGCCCAGTCGAACGCCTGGTTGCAGCGTGGCGCGGGCACGCCGAAGCTCGAAGGCGTCGCGGCGAACGCGCTCGGCGTCTCGGTGGTGCAGCCCACCGACGCCGGGCCGTTGCCGCTGTCGTGGTGGTCCTGGTTGTCGTTGTTGCTGTTGCTGTTTGAAGATCTATGCCCGGACGGCTGGCCGCAGGCGGCGAGCAGCAGGGCTCCGACGACGAGGTGGGTTCGCATGTCGGGCCCAAACTACGGGGCGGCCCGACCAATCGTCCCCGCGTGGTGGCGGCGGCTCGCTACGCCAGATATTGCGGCGCGTGCGCGTCCGCTTGCGCCCGCCCGTGCGACAGCTCCTCCGGCGTCGCCAGCCGCACGTTGTGGACCACCACCGAGATGTGCAGCGTCTCGCCCGCCAACGGATGATTGGTGTCGACGAGCACCAGCTCGTCGTTGGCCTCGACCACCCGGAAGGTGAGGCTCTTGCCGTCGGGGCGATGGGCCGAGAACATCATCCCAGCGCTCACCTGCTCGTCGGCGGGGAAGGCTGCGCGCGGCACCACGAACACCCCCGCGGGATCGCGGTCGCCGTACGCCTCGTCAGGGGGCACGACAATTTCGAGCGAAGCGCCCGCCTCCAGCCCATCGACCGCATGCTCGACGCCCGGCACAATCTGCCGGCGTCCCTGCAAATAGGTCAGCGGCTCCGATCCGACCGACGTCTCGACCACCTGGCCGCTCGCCAGCCGAATGGTGTAATCGATGCACACCACGCGGTCTCTGCCGATCTTCACGCGCTCCTCGCTTTCATCCGCAGGTTTTGCAAGAGCGTGGCCACGCTCGCGCTCGCTCACGGGGCGACGCCTTGACAGCGCCGGAAGCGGCGTCGAAAGTCATGCACCATGATCGATCTCAAGCTGCTCCGTGAGCGCCCCGACGAGCTGGTGGCCATCTACCGCGAGCGTCTCTTCGACGAGGAGGCGGCGCGCCTCGCGCGCGAGCTGCTCGACCTCGACGCGCGGCGCCGCCAGATCGTCGCCTCGACCGACGAAGTGAAGCAGCAGCGCAACGCCGCCTCGACCGCGGTCGGGCGCGAAAAAGATCCCGACAAGCGCGCGCAGATGATCGCCGAGATGGAGAATTTCAAGGGACGCATCACCCAGGCCGACCAGGCGATCGCGGCGCTCGATTCCGACATCGAGCGGCTCGCGCTCCAGCTCCCGAACCTCCCCGACCCGTCGGTGCCGACCGGCAAGAGCGACGCCGAGAATCGCGTGCTCCGCGAGGTGGGCGAGAAGCGGACGCTCGCGTTTCCGCCGAAGCCTCACTGGGAGCTCGGCGAGAAGCTCGGCATCCTCGACTTCGCGCGCGGGGTGAAGATCTCCGGCACCCGCTTCTATCTCTTGAAGGGCGTCGGCGCGCGGCTGCAGCGCGCGCTCATCACCTGGATGATCGACGTCCATAGCGAGCAGGGCTACACCGAGGTCTACCCGCCGTTCATGGTCAAGGAGCTGTGCCTCTACGGCACTGGCCAGCTCCCCAAATTCAAAGACACCGTCTACCGCGACGCCGAAGAGGACTTCTACTTCGTCCCCACCGCCGAGGTGCCGGTCACCAACATGTATCGCGACGAGGTGCTGCCCGCCGAGTCGCTGCCGGTCAAGCACGTCGCCTACACCGCCTGCTTCCGTCGCGAGAAGA
>JANWLJ010000122.1 GCA_025450955.1 Polyangium sp. (in: bacteria)
GCGATGGCGGCAAACGCGCAGGGCAAGTTCTGGGAGATGCATGACAAGCTGTTCGCCGATCAGCAGCACGAGGACGCGGCGACGTTCGAGAGGTACGCCAAGGAGCTGCAGCTCGACGTCGGCAAGTTCAAGGCCGACATCGCCGCCGACAAGCACGCGGCCGAGATCAAGGCCGACCAGGAGCTGGCCGCGAAGTTCGGCGCGCGCGGCACGCCGTCGTTCTTCATCAACGGCCGGCCGCTGCGTGGGGCGCAGCCGATCGAGCAGTTCAAGTCGCTCATCGATCACGAGATCAAGGCGGCCGACGCGCTCCTCGCCAAGGGCACCAAGCCGACCGAGCTGTACGCCGAGCTGACCAAGGACGGCAAGGACAAGGCCGAGGTTCAGCCTTCGCCGCAGCGTCCGGGTGAGCCGGATCAGAACACCGTCTACAAGGCGATGATCGAGGACGCGCCGGTGCGCGGCGCCAAGCACGCCAAGGTGACCATCGTCGAGTGGTCGGATTTCCAGTGCCCGTTCTGCGGGCGCGTCGAGCCGACGCTGGCGAAGGTGATGGACGAGTACAAGGACACGGTGCGGCTCGCCTTCAAGCAGCTCCCGCTGCCGTTCCACCAGCACGCGCACCTGGCGGCCGAGGCTTCGCTCGCGGCCAAAGCGCAGGGCAAGTTCTGGGAGATGCACGACCTCATGTTCAAGAACCAGACCGCGCTCGAGCGCGCCGACCTCGACAAGTACGCGGCGCAGATCGGGCTGAACATGCAGAAGTTCAAGGCCGACCTCGACTCGGGCAAGTGGAAGCAGAAGGTCGACGCCGAGGAGGCCGAGGGCAACAAGATCGGCGCGCGCGGCACGCCGTCGTTCTTCATCAACGGCAAGCCGTTCGTGGGCGCGCAGCCGTACGAGGCGTTCAAGGCGAAGATCGACGGCGAGATCAAGAACGCCGACGAGCTGGTGAAGAAGGGAACTTCGGTCGCGCACCTCTATGACACCTTGATGAAGACGGCCAAGACCGAAGTGGCGGCGGCTCCGTCGGCGCCGGGCGCGCCGGCTGCCGACAAGACTGTCTACAAGGTCGACCCGGGCAATTCGCCGTCGAAGGGGCCGAAGTCGGCGCCGGTCACCATCGTCGAGTTCTCGGACTTCCAGTGCCCGTTCTGCGGGCGCGTCGAGCCGACCCTCAAGCAGATCGAGGACAAGTACAAAGGCAAGATCCGGTTCGTCTTCCGCAACTATCCGCTGCCGTTCCATCAGCACGCCGAGCTCGCCGCCGAGGCGGCGATGGCGGCCAAGGAGCAGGGAAAGTTCTGGGAGATGCACGATAAGATGTTCTCGAACCAGACCGCGCTCGAGCGCGCCGACCTCGAGAAGTACGCGCAGGAGATCGGGCTCAACGTCGACAAGTTCAAGGCCGACCTCGACTCGGGCAAGCTCAAGGGCGAGGTCAACACCGACGTGCAGTACGCCAACTCGCTCGGCGGCGGGATGGGCACGCCGACCTTCTTCATCAACGGCCACAAGGTCTCCGGCGCGATGCCGTTTCAGTCGTTCGCGCAGGTCATCGACGAGCAGCTCAAAGAGAAGCACCGCTAACCGCATCACGATCGCGCACCATCGGCCGGGGCTCCGACGGGGCCCCGGCCTTTTTTTGTGCTACGTTTTGAAGATGCTGATTTTGATGCACCCGACCGCGACGGCGCGCGAGGTCGAGGCGGTGGCCGAGAAGGTCGAGTCGCTCGGCTTCGTGCCGCACAAGATGCCGGGCGCGCAGCGGATCGCGGTGGCGATCACCGGCAACCCGGGGCCGGTCGATCCGGCGCACTTCTCGCAAATGGCGGGCGTCGCCGAAGCGGTCTCGATCACCAAGCCGTGGAAGCTGGTGTCGCGCGAGACGCAACCGCACGACACGGTGGTGACCATCAAGGGGCCGGGCGGCTCCGTCGCGCGGCTCGGCGGCGGGGTGTTCGGCGTGATCGCCGGGCCGTGCGCGGTCGAGACCCGCGAGCAGACGCTCGGCGCGGCGCGGGCGGTGCATCGCTCGGGCGCGCGCCTCTTGCGCGGCGGCGCGTATAAGCCGCGCACCTCGCCCTATTCGTTTCAGGGGACCAAGGTCGAAGGGCTCAAGCTCCTCGCCGAGGCGCGCGCGGAGACCGGGCTGCCGGTGGTGACCGAGGTGATCGATCCCGCGCACGTCGAGCAGGTGGCCGAGTACGCCGACGTGCTGCAGATCGGCACGCGCAACGCGCAGAACTTCGCGCTCCTCGAGGCGGTGAGCCACTCGGGCCGCGCGGTCCTGCTCAAGCGCGGGATGTCGTCGACGATTCAGGAGTTCCTGATGTCGGCGGAGTACATCGTCAAAGGCGGCAACTACAACGTCATCCTCTGCGAGCGCGGCATCCGCACGTTCGAGACCATGACCCGCAACACGCTCGACCTCGGATCGATCCCGCTCATCAAGCGGCTCACCCATCTGCCGATCATCGTCGATCCGTCGCACGGGACCGGCGACGCGGCGTCGGTGCCGGCGCTCGCGCGCGCGGCCCTGGCGGTCGGCGCCGACGGAGTGATGGTCGACGTGCACCCCGATCCCACCCACGCGCTGTGCGACGGGCCGCAGTCGCTCACCCCCGAGGGTTTCGAGCATCTGATGCAGGAGCTGCGCGCGATCGCGCAGGTGATGAAGGTGGAGCTGGCTTGATGGAACGCAAGAACGCGACCGAGAGCGCCGAGCCGCTCGCGCTGCCGAAGATCGAGCTGTACACCCGGGTCCACTGTCACTTGTGCGAGGTCGCCAAGACCACGCTCGAGCGGGTGCGCGCCGAGGCGCCGTTTGAGCTCGAGACCATCGACGTCGACAGCGATCCCGAGCTGGCCGCGCTCTATGGAATGGAGGTGCCGGTGGTGCTCCTCGACGGAAAAAAGGTCGCGAAGTTTCGAGTCGACCCGGCGGCGCTGCTCCGGCGGCTGAAAGGCGCGTCATGAAATACGCGGGCTATGTCGGGGCGGCCGCGGTCGGCGTGCTCCTTTTGGTGCTGTTCGCGATGGCGCTGCCGGCGGCGGCGGCGCGCGCGCGCACCGGGCTCGACCGGCGATCGGATGCGCTGTGCGGCGCGCTCGAGCCGACGCCGGACAATCCGACGCTCGGAAGCTTTCCCGCCTCTGCGCCAGACTTCACGCTCAAAGATTACGCGGGGCGGTCGGTGACGCTCAGCCAGCTTCGCGGCAACGTGGTGCTGGTCAACTTCTGGGCGACCTGGTGCAAGACCTGCGTGGTCGAGATGCCGTCGATGGAGCGGATGGTGGCGCACATGCAGGGCAAGCCGTTCCGCCTTCTGGCGGTGAGCATCGACGACGACTGGCCGACGGTGCGCAAGTTCTTCGAGCACGGCACCGACCTCGACGTCCTGCTCGACGCCGACAAAGAGGTCCCGAAGGCCTACGGCACCTCCAAGTTCCCCGAGTCGTTCATCGTCGATAAAACCGGCACCATTCGCTACTACGTGGTCAGCGATCGCGACTGGACCCGTCCCGCCATAGAAGCCTGCCTCGACTCCCTCGCCGATTGATCTTTTTTGAACGAGCGTTCAACTTTTTGAACCGCTGTTCAAAAAGGAGAGTTGAGGAGGAAGTAGATTTGGTTGCCGCCGCCTTTGTCGACGCCGCGGGCGTAGCCGAGCTGGAGGGCGGCGTCGAAGTAGTAGGCGTAGGTGAGCTCGAGGATCAGCTCGCCGCCAACGCCGAGCTTGAGCTTGTCGAAGCTGAAGCCGCCGTTGAACGCGCCGCCGTAGTCGGCGAACACCACCCCGTGCAGGCGACGCAGATAGAGCGGGAAGGTCTTGTAGGGGCCGTGCTCGATCCAGGCGATCGGGAAGCGGTACTCGGCGTTGAGCACGTGGAACTGATCGCCCACCACCGACGCGTAGGGGTAGCCGCGTAACGAGGCGCTGCCCGGGCGCGAAAAATCGTAGATCGACTGGAGCAGGTTCTGCGGCGGATAGCCGCCTAAGAAGAACAGCGAGTGCCTGTCGCCGCCGGAGATGCCGCCCGAGTAGGTGAGCGCGAGCACGTGGCTGCGCAGCGGCGCCGGCCACGGCATCGGGATGTACTCGCTCCAGCGCCAGGTGAGCACGTAGGTCTCGAAGCTCGAGCCGAGATAGCGCGAGCCGACCCCGAGATAGATCCCGAGATCGCGCCCGCGCTCGGCGGAGATCGAATAGCGAAACCGCTCGGCCGACGAATAGTTCCAGCTCACCGCCACGCCGGCGGTGCGCCCGACCTGCGGCAGGACCGGGATCAGCGCCGAGGGATCGGGCGGCGGGATCGCGGTGAGGTTGCGCGCGTAGGTCAGGTTGTACGAGAGCGTCAGCGACGAGGAGCCGACCAGCCGGGTGAGGATCGGCAGGCTCACCGACGCGCCGAAGGTCCAGTCGTCTTCGTCGTAGCCGCGATCGACGCCGTCGATCACCAGCCCGCCTTTGTGCAAAAGCGCGTGGCCGATGCCGAGGTGAAGGCTCGGCCACAGCCCGGCGTAGGTGTAGTTGGCGGAGAAGTTGATATCGTCGGCGCGGCCGGTGCCGAACTTGAGCGACAGGCCCCAGAAGTGATGCCCGATCGCGTCGGCCCCGCTCAGGTTGAAGCCGAGCAGCTCGCCGTAGCCGTCGGGCGCGGCGGTGGGGGTGAAGGTCCACGGCAGCGCCGTCGGAAACGGATTGTAGCGGTGCGACGGAAGTGGTTTGACCACCACCGGCGGGGTCGAGAGCGGGCGCTGAATCGCAGGCGGCGCCGCCTCCCACCAGGCCTGGCGATCGAGCGGCGCGACCTCGAAGTCGTAGCCTTCGGCGTGAAAGCCGACGAACGCCACCTTCTTGCCGTCGGGCGAGACCGCCGGATCGAACACGCCGTCGACCACGTTGGTGGCTTGATAGAGCTTCTTGGTCGACAGCTCGTAGGCGTAGAGGTTGTAGACCTTGGTGCGATCGCTGGTGAAGTAGAGCCAGCGCCCGTCGGCGGAAAAGCGCGGCTCGAGATCGAGCGCGCGATCGGCGGTGACGCGGGTGAGCTTGCGGCTCGCCAGATCCATGAGCCAGATGTCGCGAAAGCCGCCTTCGTGCCACCAGGAGAACGCGAGCGTCTTGCCGTCGGGGGAGAAGGTCGGGGTGTAGACCTGCTCGAACCCGCGCGCCGGGATCAGCATGTCGAGCTTGCGGCTCTGGCGATCGTAGAGGCCGAGCCCGCGCGCGGTGGCCCGGTTCACCTCCATCGCCACCAGCCGGCCGTCGGGGGAGAGCGCCGGATTGGTCGCGCGCAGCCCATTGGTGAGCCGCTCGACTTTGCCGGTCGAGCGATCGAATAGATAAACGTCGTTGTAGTAATAAAACGTATTCCAGATCTGCGCGGCGTGAAATGCGAGCCAGCGCCCGTCGGCGCTCAAGCTCGGCCCGCCGGCGGCGATGAAGCGCGGATCGGAGAGCTCGGTGTGCTTTTTGCCGGTGGCGAGATCGACGCGCCGGAGCTTGACCCGGTGATAGCCGTCGTCGTCCCACACCAAAGCGGCGCGCCCGTCGGGAGTCACGGCCGGACGGCTGAGCGATCGCCACGACGGCAAGAGCACCCGCGCCGGGGTGATCCCGCGCTTGGCGATCGCGTCGCGCTGCGCGCCGTAGCGCGCCTGCATGTCGCGCTTGAAGTCGGCGTACACCTCGGTCCAGGTCTTGCCGATGACGTGCTCGAGCGCGCTATTGAGCGTGAGCGCGTGGCGGAGGCTGCGGTTGATCGCAAACGGAATGCAGATCGGATTGGCCGCGCCGTAATCGAGCGAATATCGCAACAGCGCATCGTCGCCGTATTTCTCGGCGACGTAACGAATCAGCTCCGAGCCATAAAGATAGGGCGCGTTGGCGTCGGGAAATTGAATCGGGCTGTTCGAGAATTGATCCATCCGCTGAAAGCGGCCTTCGAGCGTTTGCGCCCGCAGGTACATGTCCCAGATCGAGTTGCGCAGCCGCCCGCCCGAGCTGCGCGCCGACTCTTCGTAGACCGCCATTCCCTCGATGATGAAGCGCGGCTGCGCCTGATTCGGCGCATACGAAATGCCGAGCCCCCACCCGAGGATCGCGTTGATGATCGGCGCGCACCAACCGCGGATGGTGCCGAGGTGCAGGATATGGGTGTACTCGTGGAGAAACAGGCCGCGCAGCCAGTCGTCGTAGTCGTTGAGCTCGGCGCGATCGGGCGGCGAGGTCGCGTAGAGCCGGACGAGCGGATAGGGATTCACCGTCGCCGAGCCGTTGAAGTCGTCGGTGTCGTCGGTGATCACCACCCAGGTCTTGCGCCGCTTCGAGAGCCCGGGGCCGAGATAGCGAACGAGCAGCGCGTGGCCCTGCTCGGCCACCACCGCGAGCCGCTGCGCCACCGCCTCCTCGCCCGAGCCGTCGGGATAGACGTAGTAGACGATGTGGAAGTGCTCGGTCTCGATGGTGCGCCAGCGCTTGGACGAATCGTCGGCGTGAGCCGGTCGGGCGGGCGCGAGCGCGAGCGCGCACAGAAGCGCGAGCGCCGCGCGGCGAAGCGTCATAGCGCGGTCCCGAGCACCTGGCTCAGGCGGCGATAGCCGAGCTTTTTATAAAACCGTTCGGCGCGCGCGTTGCCGGCCCAGACGGTGAGCAGGAGCTCGGTCGCGCCGCGTGCCCGCGCCCAGGCCGCGCCCGCCTCCATGAGCGCGCGCCCGCAGCCGCGTCGCCGGTATTTTTTGGCGACCACCAGATCTTCGAGGTGGCCGCGCCGCGCCGGCACCATCAGCGCGCTCGGCGGGGTGTCGTAGAGCTGCACGTGCAAGAGCCCGCACACCGCCTTTTCGTCGTCGACCGCGACCAGGAGCGCCTCGTCGCGCGCGGCGAGAATTCGGGTCAGGCGAATGGTGCGCTCGAGCTGCTCGCCGCTCTTTTTTTCAACGCGAAAGACGCGCGGCTGAAGTCGGGCGTGCAGCGCCTCCGCCTCGTCCCACAGCAAATGGAGCGCGTCGCGGTCGGCCGCGCGCGCCGGACGCACGCGCCAGGCGGGCCGTTCAGTCAGGGAAGGCCTCGGCCATCACCCGCTCGACGTCGCGCCGCGAGATCGGCTTGCGGAGAAAATACTCCGCGCCGAGCGCGCGCGCCTGCTCCTCGGTGGCCGCGGCCGACTCGGTGGTGACCACGCAGATGCGGGTGTGCGCGAACGCCGGATCGTCGCGCACGCGCCGGATGAGCTTCATCCCGTCGAGGATCGGCATGTTGAGATCGACGAACAAGAGATCGAACGGGCGTTGCGCGAGGAGCTGAAGCGCGGCCAGCCCGTCGGGCGCCTCTTCGACCTCCGCGCCGCGCCGCTTGACCGCGAACAAGAGGAGCTGCCGCATCGCGGTCGAGTCCTCGACGATCAAGACCCGCGGCACGCTCACGACGCCGCCTTCAGGCCGCCGAGCCCCTGGCTGCGCGCGGGCGGCACCGGCGTCTCGGCGATCGGCCGCAGCGTCTCGTCGCGTAAAAAGGGCAGGAGCTGACGGAGCAGCTCGTCCGGCCGCTCGAGGTGA
>JANWLJ010000123.1 GCA_025450955.1 Polyangium sp. (in: bacteria)
CGTCGCCCCCCTCGGGTTCGCTCACTGGAGCACCCTACGGGTGCACCGTGAGCAGTGGGCGTTGTTGATCGCAAACGCTCCGCGTTTGCTCATTTGCCCTGCAGCATCAAGATCACGTCGGTGAGGAAATAGTCGAGCACCAGGATGGTGACGAAGCTGCCCACCACCGCGCGGGTGGTGCCGATGCCGACGCCCTTGGCGCCGCCCTCGGCGTGATAGCCCTGGTAGCAGGAGATGAGCGCGAGCGCGCCGCCGAACACCAGCGCCTTGACCAGCCCCTGGATCACGTCCTTGGACTCGACGATCCAGCGCGCGTTTTCCAAAAACGCGCCGCGATCGACGCCCTCGATCCAGACCGCCACGCCGTAGCCGCCGCACATCCCGACCGCGTCGAACAGCATCGCCAGAAGCGGCACCATCAGCACCCCGGCCAAAACCCGCGGGGTGACCAGGTACTGAATCGGATCGACCGCCATCGTCGACATCGCGTCGATCTGCTCGGTGATGCGCATCGAGCCGAGCTCGGTGGCCATGCCGGCGCCGGCGCGGGCGGCGACCACGATCGAAGTGAACACCGGCGCGAGCTCGCGGGTGAGCGCGATCCCGAGCGTCGCGCCGACGAAGCTCTCGGTGCCGAACTGGCGCAACGCCGAGGTGAGCTGGAGCGCGAACACCATCCCGACGAACAGCCCGATGAGCGCGACGATCAAGAGCGACTGGACGCCGATGTAGTCGAGCGCGTCGACGAAGGTGGCGACGCGGAACGGCGGCCGGAACAGCCAGACGAACGCGCGGCCGAGGAGCTGCACGTGCTCACCGATGAGCTGGACCACCCGCGTCGGCGCCGCCCACAAACGCTCGTTTCCGGCGACCACCCTGGCCCAAAATCCGGTCTCGGCCTTGGGCGCTTCGCTCCCGCCGTCGACGACCAGGTTGTCGCTCATGGCCGCTCTCCCACGTACACGCGGGGGACGCGTTTGGAGATGCCGCAAAAAATTTCCCAGGGGATGGTGCCGGACCAGCGGGCCAGATCTTCGGCGGTGATGCGCGAAGCTCCCTGGGCGCCCATGAGCACCACCTCGTCGCCGAGCGCGCACGGCGCGGCGGTCACGTCGACGAGCGACATGTCCATCGTGACCGCGCCGGCGATCTTGCAGCGCACGCCGCCGACCAGCGCCTCGGCCTGGCCGGTCAAGCGGCGCGAATAGCCGTCGGCGTAGCCGATCGGCACCGTGGCGATCCGCGCGTCGCTCGCGGCGCGATAGAGCCCGCCGTAGGAGACGCGGGTTCCGGCCGGCAGCTCGCGAAGCGCGACCACCCGCGACTTCAAGCTCATCACCGGCACCAGCCCTGGATAGGCCGAGCGCTCGGGCGCGTAGCCATAGAGCGCCAGGCCGGGACGGACCAGATCGAAGCGCGCGTCGGGGAAGCGCACCGTGCCCGCCGAGTTGGCCACGTGGGTGATGGTGGGCCGGTGGCCGGCGCGCTCAAGCTCGGTCTTGCAGCGATCGAAGAGCGCGAGCTGGGCGCGGGTGGGCGCGGCGTCCTCTCCGTCGGCGTCGGCGAGGTGGGTGCATAGGCCGGTGAGCTCGGTGCCGGGCGCGCGGGCGAGCGCCTGCAAAAAAGCGGGCAGCCGCTCGGGCCGGACTCCGAGCCGCGACATCCCGGTGTCGATCTTCAAGTGAAACCCGAGGCGGCCGGCGCCGAGCTCCTCGGCCGCGCGCGCGAAACGCTCGAGATCGGCTTCGTCACCGACCACCGGGGTGAGCCGATAGGCGACCACGTCGCGATGGGACAGACCATAGAAGCTGCCGAGCACCACGATCGGCGCCTCGATCCCGCCGCGCCGGAGCTCGACCCCCTCTTCGACCAGCGAGACCGCGAAGCCCCACACCTTGCGCTCGCAAGCGCGGGCGCAGGCGAGCGCGCCGTGGCCGTAGGCGTCGGCCTTGACCACCGCGAGCAGCCCGACCTCGGGGCCGACCGCGCCCGCCACCACGTCGACGTTGTGGCGCAGGGCCGCGAGGTCCACCTCCGCCACCGTCGGGCGGATGTCGGTACGGATGTCGAAGACCTGGTAGATGGGCGAAAGTGTAGCCCGCCCGCGACGGCAATAGCTACAAAACCGGGCAGCTCAAAACGCCGCCACGTGCGCGGCCGGCGGCGGCGGCAGGCTGTCGAGCAGCTCCTGGGTGAGCACCAGCGCCCGACCGCGCGGCACCAGGAGCCCGCGCCTTATCATCGAGGTGAAGGTGCGCGAGATCGTCTCGCGGCAGCTCCCGACCATGTTGGCCAGATCCTGCTGGGTCGGGCGGCGACGAAGGAGCAGCCCCGCTTCGGTGGTCTCGCCCTCCTGGCGCGCCAGCCGCTCGAGGGTGCGGGTCAGGCGCGACTCGACGTCGTGCAGCGCCAGATTGGCGATGGTCTCGTCGGCGCGGCGCAGGCGCGCGGTCAATTCGGCGATGATGTTGAGCGCGGTCTGCGGATGGGCCTTGAGGTGCGCCGAGAACGCCTCGCGGGTGAGCGCGAGCAGGGTCGCGTCGTCGAGCGCGACCACGTTGGCCGAGCGCGGCTGCGAATCGATGAGCGCCATCTCGCCGAAGAAGTCGCCCGGCTGAAGGATCGAGAGCGTCAGCTCGCGTCCGTTCTCGCCGAACAGCGCCACTTTGACCCGGCCCGCGGCGAGCATGAACATCGCGTCGCCCGGCTCGTCCTGCGCCACGATCAAGCTGCCGGCGGTGCGGGTGCGGATCTGGATCCGGCGCGTCAGATCGTCGAGCGCCACCGACGAGAGCCCGGCAAACAGCGCCGACTGGGCGAGCAGCGCCCGGTAGCGATCGAGCTTGGGATCGTCTCCAGGCGGAACCATCTCGCGTCGCGCGTTCGGCATCATCGTCGTTTCCTCCAAGGTGATGCGCCGTCACAAAGCAAGCGAAGTGCCATTCGTCATATCGGGTGTTGTCGCGGGCTTCCGTTGCACAGGACGGCAATTTCTCGACGGACGTTCACACCCCACCGTCAGGAGTCCTCCACACTCTACGACCCACTGCTGACATTCTTGTCGCACTCGGATACCTTTCCGCGCATGCAGGTCTGGGTGAACGGTCGATCGGTCGACGTTCCGGCGGGCTGCACCGTCTCGGCCCTGCTCGCGCGCGAGTCGATCGATCCAGTCAAGGTGGCGGTCGAGCGCAACCAGGACGTGGTGCCGCGCCGGAGCTGGGAAGACTGCCGGCTGGCCGACGGAGACGAGCTCGAGATCGTCACCTTCGTCGGCGGCGGCTAACACATAGAGGAGCGGCTCATGGAGGACTCGTTCGAGCTCGCGGGCAAGCGGTATCGCTCGCGGCTCATCGTCGGCACCGGCAAGTACAAGGATCAGGATGAGACGGTGCGCGCGATCGAAGCGTCGGGCGCCGAGATCGTCACCGTCGCGCTCCGGCGCATCACGCTCACCCCCGGGCAGCCGTCGCTGCTCGATGCGCTCGGCGGGCGCTGGGCGCTTCTGCCGAACACCGCCGGCTGCTACACCGCCGACGAGGCGATCCGGACCGCGCGGCTGGCGCGCGAGCTCGGGATGACCGAGTTCGTCAAGCTGGAGGTGATCGGAGACAAGCGCACCCTCTTTCCCGACGCCGAGGCGACGCTCGAGGCGGCGCGCACCCTGGTCAAAGAGGGCTTCACCGTGCTGCCCTACACCACCGACGATCCGGTGATGGCCAAGAAGCTCGAGGACGCGGGGTGCGCGGCGGTGATGCCGCTCGCGGCGCCGATCGGCTCCGGGCTCGGGGTGCGGAACCCCTACAACCTGCGGATCATCCTCGAGACGGTGAAGGTGCCGGTGATCGTCGACGCCGGGGTCGGCACCGCCTCGGACGCGGCGGTCGCGCTCGAGCTCGGCTGCCACGCGGTCTTGATGAACACCGGGATCGCCGGCGCCAAGGAGCCGGTCTTGATGGCCGAGGCGATGCGGCTCGCGGTCGAGGCCGGGCGCAAGGCGTTCCGCGCCGGGCGGATTCCGAAGAAGCTGCACGCGGCGGCCTCGTCGCCCGAGCAGGGCCTGATTGAATAGGATCGCCTTTTCGCTGCTGCTCATCACCGACGGGTGGGACGCGCAAACCGGGTCGCGGGTGGCCCAGGCGCTCGCGGCGCTTCCAACCGGCGCGGCCGCGGTCCAGCTCCGCGCCAAGGCGCTCTCGGGGCGCGCGCTCGCCGAGGCCGCGGGCGAGCTTTGTCGCGTGACCCAGGCGTGCGGCGCCCCCCTCCTCGTCAACGATCGCGCCGACGTCGCGCTTTTGTCGGGCGCGGCGGGCGTGCACCTGCCGGCGCGCGGGCTGCCGTCCAAAGCGGCGCGGCGGCTCGTCGGGCCCGAGCGGCTGATCGGCGCCTCGACCCACTCGCTCGCCGAGGCGGAGATGGCGGTGGCCGGCGGCGCGGACTACGTGACCTTCGGGCCGGTGTGGGAGACCCCGTCGAAGGCGCCGTTCGGGCCGCCGCTCGGGATGGAAGCGCTCGCACGCGCGGTCGCGTCTTTGCCGGTGCCGGTGTTCGCGCTCGGCGGGGTGGACGCGGCGCGGGCCGCCGAGTGCCGCAGCGTCGGCGCGAAGGTCGCCTGCATCGGCGCGGTGCTCGGCGCCAAAGATCCGGCGCACGGGCCGGCCGAGGGCGCCCGTTTGCTCGCGGCCGCGCTCGGGCTATCCTAGGCGCTCTGCGGAAGGCCGCCGGCGACGAGGCCGAGCGGCAAAAAAAGCTGCCCTGATCTTCACCCGGCGGCGAGGTCGTAGCGGAGCCGATCGCCGTCGACGCGCAGAAACGGCGGCGGATGGTGCGGCTCCGAGCGCGTCGGAGTGAGGAGGTGAATCACCTCGTGGCCGAGGCTCCACAGCTTGTCCGAGATCAGCCGGCGATGGCACTGCGCCCAATAGCTCTCGGCGCACATGAACGCGGTCGGCTGCGCGCCGGCGAGCGCGAGCAGCGCTTCGATTCCCGCCAGAAACTCGGGCGCGTCCATGTAGTCGGCGTAGGCGCGAAACGCATCGACGCGCCAGGCCGGATTCGGCGACGGGCCGGGGTGGTTGCGCCGCCGTCCGCCGAGCGCCGGCAGCCACTCGTAGGCGACGCCCGCGCCGGCCAGCTCTTCGCCGAGGAGCTCGCGGCCGAACTGCGGATTGTGGCGCGAGCCGGGAAAGCTGCGCACGTCCACCACCTGAGTGGCGGGGCCCGAGGCGAGCGTCTCGACGAGATCGTCGAACGGGCGGGTGCCGTGCCCGATGGAGAAGATCCTCACCCCTGAAGTGTAATCACGGCCGGCCGAGATCGGGATGGTCGGGCGCCGTCTGCGCGGTCACCGTCAGTTTGTAGGGCGCCTCGAACGCGGTGTCGCGCGGGCGCGCCTTCACCCGCAGGAGCACCTCGCCGCCCGGCTGAGACGCGAGCGTCTCGCCTTTGCCGACTCCGCCGCCGTCGGCGCGCGCCTCGAGCTCGCCGCCCGGGCCGAGCCGCTCGAGCTTGAGCGCGACGTGCGGCACGCCGTCGAGGGTGGCGGTGAAGAAGCAGCCCGCCGCGCAGCCGGTCACCCGATAGAGATCGACGTCGCCCGGCCAGAGAAAGCCGCTCACCGAGCTCCCGAGCGGAAGCGGATTGGCCGCCTGCGCGGTGTCGTTCGGCTCGCGCTCGGCGCCGTCGAGCGGCGGATCGAGGCTCATCCGCAAGGTCCAGCGCACGTCGGTGTTCTGGCCCTCCATCGCCTTGAGCTGGATGAGCACGCCGGAGGCGCCGGGCGGCAGGCCGACGTTGCGCAGCTCGAGCTCCCCGCCTCGGCTGGCGCGCGCCTGGGCCAGGAGCGTGGTGCCGGACCGCACCGCGATTTGCGGTGCGACCCCGTCGGTGGGCGACAGCTCGAGGCGCAGGGTCGCGCCCGCGCCGGGCCCGCCGGCGAGCGGCACCGAGAACCAATCCTCGTCTCGGCGACGGCCGAAAAAGCCGCTCGCATCGCCGACCGCCGGAAGCGGGGTCGCCTCCTCGGCGCGATCGTTTGGCTCGCGCTCGTCGCCGGGCGGCGCCGGTGCCTCGCGCATCACCAGCGAATAGGGCGCCACGCCCGCCGGCGCAGCCGCGCCCTTCGAGGGCACCGCGCGAACCTTCAAGTAATAGGTGTGGCCCGCCTCGAGCGCGAGATTGGGAATCACCTCCCCCTGCCCGGCGCCGGCGCCGCTCGCGAGCCACAGCCGCTTGCCGTCGCCGTCGAGCGCTTCGAGCGAGAGGTCGACGCCCGGGATCGGGCCGAGCTCGACGCGCGCTTCGTCGAAGGCGAGCCCTACCCCGCCGTCGGGCAGGGCGGGCACGCCGCCGGCGATGAACGAATAGAAATCGACGTCACCGACGGGTTTGCCGCGCACCGTCTTCGGCGCGCTCAAGGTGCCGCGGATTCCCTTGCCCGCCTCGAGCGGCTGCGCGCTTGCGAGATCGTCGTCGGGCTCGCGCTCGTCGATGAGCGGCTCGGGGGGCGCCGCCACCTTTGTCGGTCGCGTCTCGACCACCACCACCGCCGGTCCCGCGTCCGCCGCGCGGCGAAGCGGCTCGCGCCGGTGCTCGCACCCGCCCGCGAACAAGAGCGCGAGCGCCAGCAGCGCAGAGGCGCGAATCACTTCGGCGCGATGGTGGCCAGAAACTGGGCTTCGGTCACCACCTGACCGTCGACGAGCGCGCGCCCCTTCATCTTCCAGATCGCGCCGCCCTTGCGCAGCGGCTCGACCTCGAGGCGGAGCTGATCGCCCGGCACCACCGGCTTGCGAAACTTCACCTGGTCGAGCGCCATGAAGTAGATGACCAGCTCTTCCGGCTTGCGATCCGATTCGCTCATCGCCAAAACCGCGCCGGCCTGCGCCATCGCCTCGACGATGAGCACCCCCGGCATGATCGGGTGCCCGGGGAAATGGCCGGCGAAGAACGGCTCGTTGATGGTGACGTTCTTGAGCGCCACCACCTTTTCGCCGGAGAGCTCGACGACGCGATCGATGAGCAAGAAGGGAAAGCGGTGCGGCAGGAGCCGCTCGATCGCACAGACGTCGAGCGGGGCCTCCATCACTTGCCCTTCTTCGCCCCGGTGTTGTAGAGCCGGATCACCTCGTTGGTGATGTCGAGCGCGGGCTGGCTCCACACCACCGCCGAGTTCTTCTCCAGCACCATCGCGAAGTGCTCGCGCTCGGCGATGGTGCCCACCACCGTCGAGAGCTTGCGGAAGATCCCGCTGGTCGCGTCCTGCTCCTTCTTGGCCAGGTCCTGCTGCAGGCGCTGATAGGTCTGCTGCAGCTCGACGAAGCGATCCTGGAACTTCTTCTTCTCGGCGTCGGCCGCCTCGGGCTTCATGAGCGGCAGCTTCTTGTCGAGATCTTCCTTGATCTTCTTCAGCTCGTCCTGCTTGGCGTCGAGCTCCTGCTGCTTGCGATCGAAGTCGGCCTTGAGCTTGGCCTTGGCCTTCTTACCATCCTCGGTCTCTTCCAGCGCGCGCTGAAGGTCCACCACCGCGAGCTTGGGCTCGGCGAGCGCCACCGTCGGTGCCAGGAAACTGCCGAGCAGAATGAAGGCGAGAAGCTTCTGGGTCATTTCACGTCTCCCTCGAAAGACGGTTTGAATTAGCACCACTAGAAGAAATTGCCAATGGTGAACTCGAAAACAATCGGGTCTTCTCCCTGCACCTTATTGAGCGGAATGCCCCACTCGAAGCGCAGCGGGCCGATCGGCGAGACCCAGCGGAAGCCGAATCCCACCGAATAACGGAGATTGGTAAACGTCGGATATGAAGTACAGGGCGAATAGACCTCGGGGATGTTCGACACCGACGCCTGCGACGGGCAATAGCGCGAGGTCTCGGTGTTGTAGGCGTTGCCGACGTCGAAGAACACCACGCCCTTGATCTGCACCGCGGCGAAGATCGGAAACTCGATCTCGGTGTTCATATACAGCTCGAGGTTTCCGCCGATATTGAACTGCGACAGCGGCGCCGACGGATCCTGCGACTGAAAGACATTGACCCGCGGCCCGAGCGAAAAGAGCTGAAACCCGCGGATGTCGTTGATGCCGCCGATGAAGTAACGCTCGTAGATCGGCACGCCCTGTGACGAGCGGCTGTGCACGAACCCGAATTGGATGTTGTTGCGGAAGATGAAGTTGCCCCAGATCGGGTGATAGGTCCGGAAAAAGCCGGTGTATCGATCGTAGGCGGTCTGGGACGCGATCACCGGATCTGCGATCTCGGCCGAGAGCGAGGCGAAGATGCCGTGCTTGGGGAACATGCGATCGTCGCGGGTGTCGTAGTTCATGCTGAGCCGGATCGCCGAGGTCCAGCCCGAGCGGAACAGGTTCGAGATGGTGCCGGGCGCCACCTGCGCGGTCGGCGCGTAGCCGCCGATCACCAGGCCCGCCTGATTCTGCTCCACGTCGACATATTCGAGCTTATAGGTGCCGAACAGCCGGAAATAGTCGCCGAACAGATATCCCCAGGTCAGATCGCCGCCGCGCGCGGTGCGATTGAATGAAGGATAATAAAGGAGCGAGTTATAGGCCGAGAACGCGAAGGTGAGCCGGGTATCGAGGAAATAGGGATCGAGATAACGCAGGGTGAAGAGCTGCCGCAAGCTCGAGATCTGCGCCTGCACCTGAAGGGTGGTGCCGCGTCCGAACAGGTTGTTCTGCGCCACCTGCGCCTGGCCGATGAAGTTCTCCACCGACGAGAAGCCGGCGCCGATCTGGAACGTGCCGGTCGAGCGCTCGGAGACCTCGATGTTGACGTCGAGCTTGTCGGGGTTGCTCTCCTCCGCCTTGGTCGACAGCTCGACCTTGTCGAAGAAGCCGAGCGCCTGGACCAGGCGCTTCGAGCGATCCTGCAAGGTCTGGTTGTATCGATCGCCTTCATAGATGCGCAGCTCGCGGCGAATCACCTTGTCGCGGGTCTTGGTATTCCCGCGAATATTGATCTTGCCGTAATAGACGATATTGCCCTTTTGCACCTCGAAGGTGACGTCGACGGTGCGCTTGCTCGCGTCGACCGCGGTGAGCGGCTGGACGTTGACGTAGGCGTAGCCGAGATCTTTATAAAGGTCGTTGAGCTTCTGGATGTCGTTTCCCAGTCGGGCGCGGCTGAAGGTCTCGCCCGGCTTGACCGTCATCATCTTGTAGTAGTCGGCCTTGGGCTTGAGCAGATCGCCCTTGAAGTCGATCTTGCCGATCGAATAGGGCAGCCCTTCATCGATCGGAATGGTGATGTAGAGATATTCCTTATCGGCCGAGAGCTCGATCTCGGGTTTTCCCAGCTTCACGTTGATATAGCCGTGATCGTAATAAAACGCGGTCAAAAGGAGCAGATCGCGGTCGAACGCATCCTCTTTATAGGTGCCCGACGAGGTGAGAAACGAGAGCCACCCACCCTCCTGGGTCCCCATCGCGCTCTTGAGCTCGTCGGTGGACAGCGCGTGATTTCCCAAAAACCGGATCTGCCGCACCTCGACCTTGGCGTGCTCGTCGACGACGAAATAGATGTCGACCTGGTTCGGCCCCTGCCGCTTGAGATCGGAGCTGACGTCGGCGAGGTAGAAGCCCTTCTCGACGTAGAGATCGCGGATCTTGTCGACGTTGCGCTTGACCTTGGCCGGATCGAGGATGGTGTCCTTCTTGAGATCGAGCACCTCGTTGATCTTGTCGAGCCCGACCTCCTCGGCGCCGGCGACGTAAATCTTGCGGATGGTCGGCTTCTCTTTGACCACGAAGGTGAGGCCGACCTTGTTGCCCGGCTCGTCGGTGGCCTCGACCTGAACGTCTTCGAAGTAGCCCATCCGCCACACCGAGCGGATGTCCGAGCGCAGCCGCTCAGAGCTCAGCTTGTCGCCGGGGCTCGACGAGATCGCCAGCCGGATCGCGTCGTCCTCCGCCTTGCGGTTGCCGCGAAAGTGAATCCAGGCGATCACCTTGCCCTCGGCCGCGAGCTGTCCCGGCACCCGCTGGGCGAGGGCCGAGGCGGGCAGCGCGAGGACAAACGCGAGCGAGACGAGCGCGAGGCGCGCGCTACGCATCCGCGCTCCCGCCGCCCTCGAGGATCACCCCGTCGACCATCCGCACCCGCCGCGGCATCCGCGCGGCCAGGTCGGCGTTGTGGGTCACCACGATCATCGTCATCCCGCGCTCGCGGTTGAGCTCGACGATGAGCCCGTGGATCTCCTCGCCGGTGTGGGTGTCGAG
>JANWLJ010000124.1 GCA_025450955.1 Polyangium sp. (in: bacteria)
CAGCCCGGCGAGCGCGAAGAGCGCGGCGGGGCCGGCGCGGTTGCCGTCGCGAGCGGGCTCGGCAGAGAGCAGGAGGAGCGAAGGCCGAAGCGCGAGGTAGGGGTTGATCCGCCGCTCGGTCGCGCGGAAGTAGTAGCGCACGAAGACGCCGATCGAGGCCGCGTTCGCGGACGGGAGCGCGTCGTGTGTTGAGAGCTGCTCGTAGCGGAGGTGCAGACCGATCGCGAGCGACCCGCGAGAGAGCACCAGGCGGCTGCCAGCCTCGACCCCGATGCCGCCCGAGGTCGCGCCAGTCGAAGGATCGACGATCAGGTGGCCGGCCAGGCCGAGCTGCAACGCGCCCTCTGGTGGCGGCGGGGGTGGCGGCGGCGGCGGCGCCGGGAGCGCGCTCACCTTCTTGATCGGGGGTGGCGGCGGCGGCGGCGGGAGCGGCGGGATCGAGAGCTCGGCGGCGCCTTCGCCGGCGGCGGCGATCGCGCAGCGCAGACGAATGGCGGTGCGGGCCTCGAGCTCGAGCGGGCCCTGCACCAGGGCGAGCGCCTGGTCGCCGGTGCCGCAGTAGAGCGGCTCGCTCCCTCCGTCGAGGGTGACCACCACCGCGCCGGCCTTCGGCGAGGGAGTGGTCTCGACGCGCGCGACCCGCACCTCGCTCACCGACGAGAAGGGCCCTTCGAACTGATCCGCGTCGATGGCGCTCACCCGCGCGAACCAGCGGCCGGGGGCGAGGTCCTTGGCGTCGAGCTCGGTCACCTCGACCGGCACCCGGGTGTCGAGCGCGAGCGCATTGAATTGCTCGTCGGAGGCGACCTGAAGATGCCAGCCGGCGGGCGCCGGCCCCGGACCGTCGCCGGGCCGGTAGCGCGCGACGAGCTCGTTCGATCCGAGGAGCAGCGCCGGGGGCGGGTCGGTGAGGCGCGGCGCGGCGGGCAGCGGGCGCGGCGGCGTCGGGGCGCGTCCGAGCTCGGCCTTGGAGCCGAAGCCTTCGTTCACCGCCACGGTCCGCTTCTTGGCGGTGAGGCGCGAGCGTCCGTGATAGACCGCCAGCCGGGTGGTGTGGGCCGCGTCGACGGAGAGCTGCGCCTCGCCGGCGCCGAGCCGGGCCCGTCCCGACGAGGTCGCGACCGCGAGCGGCGCGGGCTGGGAGAGCTGACCGAGAAAGGCGCGGAGCCGGCCGCTCAAGAGCGTGGTGTCGTCGGCGTTGCCGCGCGCCGGGGTGGCGCCGCCGAGGATCACCACCAACGTCTGTTCGCCGAGCTGCAGCCGGCTCTGATCGCGGAAGGTCACCTCCGCCGAGGCGTGGCGCTCGGTGCCGACCCGGTCGCCGCGCTTGAGCGGGTCGTCCTTCTTGCCGAGGTTGCGATCGGGGGTGAAGGTGTCGACCAGGTTGCGGACGAAGGTGAGGAGCGCGTCGGGACCGCTGGTGGTCGCGGGAGGCAGGTGAAGAATCGTGCCCGGCTTGAGGTGGTGCGGCGGCGGCCCGAGCGCGTTGTTGGCGTGAATGAGACGGAGCAGCTTGGCGTCGCCCCAGCGGCGGCGCGCGATGTTGGCGCAGCTATCGCCGGGCTCCACCCGATAGTCGACGAGCGGGGCGCCGCTTGCCGTCGAGGCCAGGGTCACGAGCAGAGCTACCAGCGCGAGCTTCAACGTCCCCTCCGGATGAGCCGCTGCACCTGCCGGCTGATGAGCGCGTCGGCTTTCTCCGACAGCGCCGCGTCCGAGGCGCCGGCGCGGATCAGCTCGGGCAAGAGCTTCGCTTCGGGCACGTCGACCACCAACAGCGGCCGCTCGCCGAAGCTGGGATCGGCGCGCAGCGCCACCAGCTGCGCGACGGTGCCCTGGGAGAAGCCGAGCATCACCGCGGCGCATTCGGTGACTGCGCCGGGCTCGGGCGGCGCGACCAGCAGGCGGGCGCGCACGCCGTTGACCGCCAGCACTTCGCGCAGCGCGGTCGCGCGCGCGGGTGAAAAGCCGAACAGCGCGATCTCGGGACCGTCGGGCGCGGCCGCGCTCGCCGGCGGCAACCGATCGCGCGAGCCGTGGGAGCTCTGGCGCGGCAGGCCGCGCTGCTCACGCGATTGACCGCCGAGGACCCGCTTGTCGGCGGCGGCGCTCGCCTGACGTCCTTCGGGATCCTCGCCGGTGAGCGCCTCTTTGAGCCGGCGCCGGAGCTCGGGCGCGGTCGGGCGATCGTCGGCGCGCTTGGACATCGCCGAGAGCGCCAGCGACTCGAGCCCGGGCGGCGCGGTCACGCCCCGCTCCTCGAACGGCGGCGGCGCGGCGAAGATCTGGAGCGCCATCAGCTCGGCCGGGCTGGAGCTCGAAAAGGGCGGCACGCCGCACAGCGCTTCATAGAGCATCGCCCCGACGGCGTAGATGTCGGTGGGCGCTCCGACGCCGCGGCCGTGGCACTGCTCGGGCGACATATATAAAGGAGTGCCCGGGGTGGTGCCGGCGGCGGTGATGCGCTCGGACTCGGGCTCGCTCACGAAAGCCAGGCCGAAGTCGAGCACCTTGATGAACCAGCCTTGATCGCCGGCGTGACGAGCCATGACGTTCTCGGGCTTGAGATCGCGGTGGACCACCCCGGCCTCGTGCGCGGCGGTGAGCGCGACGAGGAGCTGGTCGAACGCGGTGGCGAGGAACGGGAGCCTGAGCGCCTGGCCGCCGGCGAGCTCGCGCAAGGTGCGCCCTTCGATGCGCTCCATCACCAGGTAGGGGCCGGCCGCGTCCTCGCCGAAGTCGTGGGCGGCGACGATCCCGGGGTGGCGCAGCTTGCCGAGCACGGTCGCCTCGCGGCGCAGCCGCGCGCGCGCGGTAGGACGCTCGGCCCAGTCGGCGGGGAGGAACTTCACCACCACCTCGGCGCCGAGCTGAAGATGGGTGGCGAGATAGACGCGGCTCATCCCGCCCTCGGCGATGAGGGCGTCGATGCGGTAGCGCCCGTCGAGGACGTGGCCGATCATTTCAGCTCCAGGATCTCGACCGGCTGCTGCTTGCCACGCAGCGCGTGGCTGCCGAGCGCGGCGAAGGTGAACTCGCCGCCGGCAGCTTCGGCGCAAGCGGCGGTGACCAGCGTCTGGCCGGGGCGCGCCAGGGTCTCGAGCCGCGCCGCCACGTTCACCACGTCGCCGATCGCGGTGTACTCCATGCGGCGGGCGCTGCCGAGGTTGCCCACCAGCGCCTCGCCGGTGTGGACGCCGATGCCGATCCGCACGTCGTGGCCGTAGCGGGTTCGCCACTCGCCGCGGCTGGCCTCGACGAAGCGCTGCAGCCCCTCGGCGGCGGCGAGGGCGCGCCGGGGGTGATCGGGCTGCGGGGTGGGGGCGCCAAACAGCGCCATCACGCTGTCGCCGATGAACTTGTCGACGGTGCCGCCATGGCGAAAGACCACCTCGCTCATCACCGAGAAGAGCTCATTCAAGAACGACACCACCTGCTCGGGCGGCGCGCTCTCGGCGAAGCTGGTGAAGGCGACCACGTCGGCGAACAGCACGGTGATCGCGCGCCGCTCCCCGCCGAGCGCGAGCGACTGCCGGCCGGCGGCGATCGCGCGGGCGACCTCGTCGGGGAGAAAGCGCGACAGGTCGCGCTCGACCTCGGCGCGACGGTGCAGCTCGGCCTCGACCGGAACGGCGGTGCGGCGCGCCAGCCACCCGCCGAGGAGGATCGCGCCGAGGAGCACCAGCGCGCCCGCCGCCGCGAGCGAGCGTCGCGCTCCGGTGAGCGCGGCGTAGGCGCGATCGCGCGAGCGCTCGACCACCACCGCCAGGCGCAGCTCGGGGAGGGTGCGCAGGCTGCCGACCCGCGCCGCGCCGCGCGCGCGATATTCGGCGGTGAGCCCGAAGGGCGCCGCGAACGATCCGGGAGAGAGCGCCGGGCGCAGCAGCACCGCGCCGGGGCTAAAATCGCCGGTGGTGGCGAGGACCCGCGCGTGCTCGTCGACGAGCGCGACCAGCGGGCGGTGCGCGCTGCCGAAGGTGCGGTCGGCGATCGCGGCGAGCGCGTCGGAGAGGAGCTCGGGCCGGAGCGTGCCGACCACGAAGGCGCGCACCACCGTCCCCTGCCGGCAGGGCTCGCGATAGCGGAAGGTGGAGGTGGCCGGATCGATCTTCCAGCCCGGAGGATCGCCGGTGGCGATGCGGGCCTCAGCGGGCGGCGCCTCGACGCCGGTCCGCCCGATCGCGTCGACGAGCGCGCCGTCGGCTCCGTAGATCGCCAGCATCGCCAGCGCGTCGGAGTGGCCGACCGTGTCGCGCAGCAGGCGCAACCGCGCGTCTTCGGTGGGCCCGGCCGCGTCGGTGAGGAGCGCGCCCGCGCGATGGGTGGTGTCGGCGGCGTCGTCGAGCGCGCGGGTGACGTCGGTGGCGACCTCCTCGACCGTGGCGAGCTGGAGCGACTTCTCCGCCAGCGCCAGCGCCCGCCGCTCCTGCCCGAGGACGGCCACCGAGAGCACCGCGAGCGGCAGTCCCGCGGCGAGCACCAGCACCGCCGTCCATTTCCACCGGAGTGAGCGCAAGGTTGGCGCGTGCCATTATGCCATCGTTCTTTGCTTCGGCGTCGCCGGCGAAATTGGGCCGCGCGTGTCCAGGCGGGCGGAGCCGATCGCGCCGTCGGTGACTCGGCGCGCCGCGCGGTCGCGGGCCGATTCGCCTGGCATTGTAGCTGCACTGCGAGCCGGGCATGAAACACCGCTATGTCTCGGGTCCCGCGGTGCAGCCGGGCGCTCCTCGGGTGCTGCTGGTGGATGAGGACGAGGAGTCGCTGGAACGGTGGAGCAGCAAGCTGGTCCGTCTCGGCTGCCTGTGCATCGAGGCCACCGACGGCGAGAGCGCGGTGAAGACCGCGCTCGAGAGCCTGGTCGATCTGATCGTCGTCGACGCGAACCTGTCCAGCCCCGCCGTCAGCGAGGTGGTGCGCGCGCTTCAGGGTCTCAAGCCGTCGCCGAGCCTGATCGTCTGCAGCGACGATCCGCTCGACGAGGCACGACGGGCCGAGCTGCTCCTCGGCGCCACTCGCTTCGTCACCAAGACCCATCCGGGACAGATGATCGCCGCCGCGGCGCGGCTGCTCGGGCTCAAGCCGCCGAATTGAGCGCGCGACCGACGGTTGCGCGCGGCGGGGTGGGGTGCCAGGATGGCGCATGGCCGGGTGGAGCCAACTCATCGACGCGCTCCCGTCGCCGGCGCTCTGGCTCGACGGAGAGCAGCGGATCGCCGCGATCAATCCGCACGCGCGCCAGCTCTTTGGAAAGAGCGAGCTGGTCGGCCGCCGCATCTCGGAGCTGGCCGCCGTCGAGGAGAGGGCCGTGCTCGCCCGCATCCAGGTTCCCGCCGGCGGTCAGGCGCTCGCCCTCGAGCTGGCGCTCGTCACCGACGGGGAGCCGCGCTGGGTGCGGCTGCGGATCGCTGGCGACGGCGCGGGTGGGGCGATCGTCCTCGTCGAAGATCTCGAGCGCGAGCGCAGCGTGGCCACCGCGCG
>JANWLJ010000125.1 GCA_025450955.1 Polyangium sp. (in: bacteria)
GGCGCTCGTGGTTTTCAGCTTGGCGGCGATCGGCGGCGCGGCCGCGGTGGTCGGCGCCGAGGCGCTGGTCGGCTTGGGATCGCCCGGTGGTGCGGGCGCGCCTTCAGCCGGCGCGCTCGCGTTCGGCTCCGGCTCATGGAGCCGCTCGGCGATCTCATCGCTGACCGCGTCGGCCTCCTTCTCCGCCGGCTCCTCGGGCTGCGACACCTCCGGGCCCATGCCCGGCTCCGGCTCGGCGTACGACTCGGGCTTGCGCGCGATGCCCGACCGCTGCGCCTGCACGGTGTGGGTCAGCTCGTGAGCGAGCAGGCGATCGCCATCCTTGGTTCCCGGCGCGAGCTGACCGGCCCCGAAGTGCACCTCCTGCCCGACGGTGAACGCGCGCGCTCCGAGCGCCTCGGCCGCCCGCGCCGACTCACCGCTGGTGCTCAGCTTCACCTTCGATAGATCCGCGCCGAGCTGGGGCTCCATCTTCGCCCGCAGCTCGCCCGGCAGCGCCCCTCCCCCGGGCGGCAGCTTCGCCGGCGCCGGGTCGTCGCGCTTTTGGTCGAGCTCACTCCACGCCTTGAGCTTGCGCTGAATCTGCGCCGCGGCTTCGGTCTTCTCCTGCCGCACCAGGCGCATCGGGTCGCGCACCGGCCACATCGGATCGCGTTCTTGCTCCGACTGCGGAAGGTACTGACCGCCGGACGCCGGCGCCGCGCTCTTGACCGCTTTCGGTAAAGCCGGCCGCGGGATCTTTCCGCCGTCGCTCATCGTCCACCCCAGATCCTATCCTGCCATTAGATTATCGGCGGTTTGCAGGAAAAGGTTGCTTCTGGTTTTTCGCCGGCGGCTATTCGTCGGTCATCGACGGCGTCGGCGTGTCGACCAGCTCGGCGGCGTTGCAGAAGCTCTGCTGCCGAAAGCCGCGCGGCGGATTGGCCCGCTCGTGATCCGCCGACGCGCGCCGCGATCCGAACGCGCGCTGCCACCGGTCCGCGCTCACCTTGTGCAGTCGATCGAGCGCGCCCTTCCACGCCGCGAGCGGCGCGGCTTCGGCCGGCGTCGGCTGAGGCGCCAGCGCGAGCAGCCCGGCCAGATCGTCGATGGTGGTGGTGTCAGGCTTGGGCTGCGCGAGCAAGGACGCCAAGACCGGAACCAGCACGTGGTCGCGAAACGGCAACAGATCGCCCGCGTCCACCTGACACCACAGGAGCCGCGCGTGCAGCCGCGCGATCGCCGGCCCATTCTCGGCGCGCGTCCGCGCCAGGAGCTGCCGGAGCGGCTCATCGTAATCGCCCATCGACTCCTCGTAGCCGCTCACCATCACGTCGACCAGCTTGCCCTTGCACTCGGCCTCGCAGCGCGGCGAGAGCAGATAGGCGGTGAGCCACTTGCGCTGATCGGCGTGAAATTTTTCCAGCCGCGTCGCCTCGGCGCTGGTGACGAGATCGCCCTCGTGCGCGGCGGCCAGCACCAAAGACGAAATCAGGTGCGCGCCGGTCGACTGTTTTTGAAATCGATCGAGCTCGTCCCACTGCCGCCGCTCGTAGAGATCGATGAGATAGGGCTGAAACAGCCACGCCAGCCGCGCCGGCTGGTTCTGAACCTGCCGCTCGTCGTGGAGGAGATCGACCGGCCCGTGCGCGCCCGGCTGCCAGTCACCCATGTCGTCGGCGATCACCTGCGCGATCGCCGCCGATCGCCCCACGTGCGGATCGCTCTTGCACAAAGGCACGTCGCGGGTCAGCCCGAACCGCTGATCGCAGGTGAGCACGAACGCCTGCGCGAGCTGGCCGTAGCTCTTGTCGGCGGTCGACTCGAGCACGCTCTTCATGTCCTCGGGATTGTCCTTGCCGAGCTCGAGCGCGTAGGACACCGCGAGCTCGGGATCGAGGATGTTGCCGCGGGTGAGCGAGAGCAAGACGCCATAGCGCTGGTCGACGGTGGCGCCGCCGTGCGACGCGAGCACCTGAAGGTTCTTCGACAAGATCTCGGCGCGCTCGATGCGCCAGCTATTTTCCGCCTGGGTCGCGGCGATCTTCTGCTGCGACTCGGCCTGCCGGGTCGCGATCTCCGACTGCTTGTACTGCCAGATCGAGGTGGCGATCAGCCCCGCCGCGCCGATGACGAAGGTCGACAAGAACCCGTGATAGGTCTGGATGAACTTCCCCAGCCGACTCGGCTTCTCCTTGTCCTTCCCCTTCTCCTCCTCGCCCTCGCCCTCGTCCCCGTCCGCCTCCGGCTCCCGCTTTTTCGTCGCTTCGTCGCTCACGACCGCCAAAGGTACCGCCAACCTCCCCCGGTCGCCATCGCCATCAATCGTGCAGCCTCGCCCCAAACCATTTCACCAACCCCGCCCCATCGAGCAGATCGGGATCCGGCCCGGCAAACCGCGCCAGCTTTCGATCGCCCTCGTCAGGCTCCTTCGGGAGCGTGTCGATGTAGGGCAGCAGGTGGCCGGGCTTGAGCAGCATCGGCACTTTGTCTTCGGGCCGCTCCGCATCCTTCTTTCGCACTGCGCGTGCCGCAAGGGTTGCCATCGCACTTCCACCTGAACGCGTCCGCGTGTAAATCGTGCTAGCAACCACGGCTACAATCGCTCCAACGATAATCGCGGGATTTTGACCAATCGACGTAAGAAATTCGAGCGCAACCCAGGTCGCGCCCCACAGAACCACGAAAAAAAGGGTTTCGCGCTTCTGTTGAGCTTTCAGCCGCCGATTGGCCTCTTCGTGCATCGTCTGCAAGACCTCCGGGTTGCTGATGTCGTGCAGGGGAGCGCCGCACTGGCCGCAGGTTCCCGGTCCCGGCGCACTCCAGGCGAAGCAAACGATACAGAGATAACGTGGCTCGCGCGGCGCTTCGCGATATGAGCCTGGGTCTTTGGGTTCGCCGCTCAATGGACTCCCGCCTGCTTCAGGAGTGCGTCGTTGATTGAATGAATCGCCTGATCGTTTCCTTCGTAGTGACGGATCAAGTGATCGCGGATGAGGAGATACATTTCGTATTCCAATGCGCCGCGGGTCGAGTTGGCATCCTTCACCCCGAGGCGTAGGCAAGTATTCATCAACTCCATCTGCTCGTCGATAGTTGCGAAAAACGTGGGTTGATAGTCGTTACGCATGAACTGATTGGCCCACGCCCATGCGTACTGCCGAAGCTGCGCGTCGTGATCACCTTTTCGATGCGCCTGCTCGATGACTCCGAATCCGAGCTTGATATGAACGGCGGCTATCTCGAGGACGAGAGCTGCCGGATTGATCCCCTCGGCAAATCTAACCAGGGTCTCTTCTCCCAGTTTCTCACCCAGGAACTTCAATACCTCGACGACCGTGGTCGGGCTGGTCAAATAGTTGGTCAGCGTCTCGCGCACCGCCGACCACTTCCTTTGGGACGCCAAAGCCAGAACCTTGCCCGCCACCCCCGCCACTACCGCGTGCTTCAGCCCAACTTTTTCCAGCGCCAGGCAAAGGGCGTCGAAGACGGCGTCCGTCACCTCCTCGGTCGCTCCCTCCTCGCCGCCATGGCGATTATGGGACGTGTCGGAGTCCGCGATGAGCTCGTCGGCGGTCTCGGGGACGTGGGCCGGCGCGGACGTCTCATCGGGGATCGGCGGAGCGGCGGCCGGCGCCGTCGCAGCCGCCGCCGAGGGTGCCATAGCGGCGCGGGGACTGTTGCGCGCGGCCTCGAGATCCTTATCGCCGAGCTTGCCGGTCGCTTCGATCCCGTGCGCGATCTGCCAAACGAACAGCCTCGAGCTGTCGGTGGGATCGATGCCGGTCAACTGCAAGAACTCGTGGCGCCGCTGCCGCCGCCGCCGGACGGCCGCCGCCCTCATCGCGTGCGCGGTCTCCTCGAGGGAGCCGCCGGGCGCCGCGCCTGAGGTTTCATCGCCCTGCCCGCGCCCCGCTTCGCTCGCTCGGCCGCCGTCTCGCTCGCCCATCGAGTCCCCTCGGCCTCAGTCTCCCATGATTATCGGCGATGACGGACAAAAGGTTGCGCCCGAACGTGCCCCGCGCCGGATTGACACCAGGTCAGACCCGGCCGTACCGTGGAGGGATGCGGAAATGGACGATGGTGATGGTGGCGGGGCTGCTTCTCGGCTCCGTCGTGGCCGAGGCGCGCCCAGTCGAGGATGCCTCGACCGCCGAGGCGAAGCAGCACTATCTGAGCGGGATGGCGCATTTCAATCTGCAGGAATATCCGCAGGCGATCAGCGAATTCGAAGCGGCCTATCGCCTGAAGCCCGACCCGGTATTTTTATATAATCTCGGACAAACCTATCGGTTATCGAATAATGCCGAACGCGCGCTTTATTTTTATCAAGCATATCTACGCTCGGCGCCCGACGCGCCCAATCGCGCCGAGGTCGAAGGGCGCATCGCCAGCTTGCAGAAGTTGATGTCCGATCAGAAATCAATCGCGACGCCGCCCGATCACACCATCGCGCCCGGAGAGAGGCCGCCCCAAGCAGCGCCCGCGCCGGCGCCGCCACCAACTCCGGCGCCGACAGTGGCAACCGCCAAGAGTGAGCAGGCGCCGGTCGAGCGCACGCCGGTCTACAAAAAATGGTGGTTGTGGACGATCGTCGGCGTGGTCGCCGCGGGCGCGGCGGTGGGGATCGCGGTCGGCGTGACTGAATCGTCGCCGTCGTTTGGCGCCGGGCTCGGCACCGTCGGGCCGGCGGCGTTGCAGGTGAGGTTTTAATGCGCGCCGTTCATTATCTGGCGTGTGCGTGGATGGTCGTGGTCGCGGGCGGCTGCAAATCGACGCCCAACGACGGCTACGCGATCGATTTTCGCTTGAGCTTCGATGCGTCGGTCAGCGACGCGATGCTCGCGCAGGCGACCGCTCTCCACCTCGACGTGTCGGGCGCCGAGATCTTCGCGACCGACATCGCGCTCGCCGGAAAGCTCGACGGCCGCACCGCCGGCCTGCGCTACAAACCCGGCGCGCAGAGCGGAATGTTGATGTTCACCTTCATCGCCTCGGGCGCCTCGGGCCGGTTCGCTGCCGGCAGCGCGAGCGTGACGCTCAAGCCCGGCACTCAGGTCATCGATGTCTCACTGGCCGAATCGATCCCGCAGACCGACGGCGGCCGAACCGACGCCGCCACCGACGGCGGCGTGGCGATGGACATGGCGCTGTGCGGAAACGGCGTCGTCGATCCCGGCGAGGCGTGCGACCCCGGCGCAGGCAGCGCGAAGCCGTGCCCGAAGTCGGTCGCCGACTGCGACGACCAAAACGACTGCACCACCGACACCTTCTCGGGCTCGGCCTGCGCGGCCGCCTGCGCGCACGCGCCGGTCGCAAACGGCGTCGCCTGCGGCGCCATCCCCGACGGTGGCGCGAGCGGAACCTGCCAGAGCGGCGCCTGCTGCAAGGGCTGCGTGTCGGGCGGCGCGTGCGTCGCCGGCACCACCGACTCGACCAAGTGCGGCACGGGCGGCAACGCCTGCGCCGACTGCACCACGACCGGCTCCACCTGCAGCGCCGGCCTCTGCTCCGGCTGCGGCGCCGCCTCGTGCACCACCGAAGGCCGCCTGTGCGGCGCCAGCTCGTGCGGCTTCAACTGCGGCGCCTGCGCCGACTCGTGCATGAGCGGCGGCACCCTCACCCACTACGCGTGCTCGAACAAAGCGTGCGTGGCCGTCAATCCGCCCGCCAACTGCGGCCTGTTCATGACCTGCGCTTCCGCGAACACCTGCAACACCCAGTGCCAGGGCGACGGCGACTGCCTCTCTACTGCCTTCTGTGACTCGACCTCGAAGACCTGCAAGCCGAAGGCACCGAAGGGGGGGGCATGCTCAGCAGAAGTGACGGGGGATCACGAATGCGCTTCGCCGTACGTGTGCTCCTGGGCCCATGACACGAAGAGCGGCTTTTGCACGGCGACTCGCTGCACCCAATGCCTGGCCGGTACC
>JANWLJ010000126.1 GCA_025450955.1 Polyangium sp. (in: bacteria)
GCGGGCGCACGCCGGGCGAGTCGCTCGGCTGGAGCGCCGGCTCGGGACCGGCAGCGGGCGCGTTTACCGGCTGGCAGCCCGACGCGCTCATCCCCGTCGAGGTCGCGCCCTCCTGGGATCCCGCTCCGTTAAATATCGCGCCGCATCGAAACGGCGCGGTGTGGATCGATGTGACGGTGCCGCGCGATGAGCGGCCGGGCGATTACACCGGCGAGGTGGTGGTGCGCGCGAACGGTGCGCCGCTGGCGACCTTGCCGATCGAGCTGCGGATCCTCGACGCGGTCCTGCCCGATCGGCCGCTCCGCACCATGCTCTATTACGATCCTCACGAGCTTTCGCGGCGCATGGGCGACGAGGGCGCCGTCGAGCGGCAGCTCTGGCAGCTCCTTCATCGCCATCGGCTGAGCGCGATCCACGACGCGCGCACCGTCCGTGACGTCGAGCGGCAGCTGCCGGCGCTCGACGGCTCGCTGTTTACGCCCGCGCGCGGCTACGACGGCCCCGGCCTCGGGCTCGGCGACGGGATCTTGAGCCTGGGCGCGTACGGATCGTTCGGCGCGCCCGACGCTGCCGCGATCGAAGCGGTCTCGCGGATCGCTGACGCGATCGCCGCGCGCGGGCTATTTTCCACCACCGACGTGTTCGTCTACGCCGCCGACGAACAGTGCGACAGCCCCGACGGCGCGGCGTGGAGCCGTGCGCTCGCGAGCGCGTCCGATCCGAACGCGCGCCGGGTGCGGGTGGGCTGGACCTGCGACGACAATCCGGCGAGCCAGCCGGTCGACATCGCGATCGAGACCGGCGGCGCGTTCGATCGCGGGCGCGCGCGGGCGGCGGGCGCGCTCGGAAAAGAGGTGTGGGTCTACAACGGGAGCCGCCCCGAGAGCGGCGCGTTTCTCACCGACCTGCCGGCGATCGCGCCGCGCGTCGACGGCTGGCTGCAGGCGATGAACGGAATCGCGCGCTGGTTTTATTGGGAAACGACATTTTGGTATGACGATAATCGGGGCGGCCGCGGCGCGATCGATCCGTTCGAGACCGCCGAGACCTTTCACAATGCCGCCGGAGATTTTGCCGACGGTGACGGGGTTTTGCTCTATCCCGGCCGGCAGCTCGATGTCGGCGCACGCCATGTTCTCGGAATGAACGGAGTGGTGGCGTCGATTCGCCTGAAGAATTGGCGCCGCGGGATTGAGGACGCGGGCTACTACGCGCTCGCGCACGCGGCGGCGCCGGAGGCGGCCGAGGCGATCGCGCGGCGGCTCCTTCCGCGCGCGTTCGATACCGCCGAGCGCGGCGCGCCGCCGGCGTGGAGCGAACGGGGCGCGCGCTTCTTCGAGGCGCGCCGGGCGCTATTCGCGCTGATTCCACCCGGCACCGACGGCGGCCGGGGCGACGGCGCCCGACCCGGCATCGATGCGCACCCGCCGCGCCGTCCGGTGGCGATCGCCCGCGGCTGGTTTGACGGGCCGGGATCTGTCGCCTACGCTCTTTCCCAAGGTGGTCCGATGAAACGCAAAAAAATCCTGCTTGTCACCGCGCTGATTGCGCTCGTTTCGCTGTGCGGATTCGTCTACGTCCGCTACTTCTTCGTCTTCGCCACCGGCACCAAGGCGGGCACGCTCAACTACTTCGCCAAGAAGGGCTTCGTCTTCAAGACCTACGAAGGGCGGCTGATTCAGTCGGGCTATCGCTCGAAGCAGGCGGGGTCGCTCCAGTCGAACGAGTTTCAATTTTCGGTCGCCGACGAGAAGGTCGCCGACGAGCTGATGAAGTCGAGCGGCAAGGAGGTCGAGCTTCACTACGTCGACTATCTGCGGCCGCTGCCGTGGCGCGGCTACAGCAAGTTCGTCGTCGACAGCGTCACTTCGGTGAAGGACCCGCCGCGCTGATCGGCAGCCAGACGTAGAAGGTGCTGCCCTCGCCGACCACGCTGCGCACCCAGATGCGCCCGCCGTGCGCCTCGACGAGCCCCTTGACGATGTAGAGGCCGAGCCCGAGCCCGACCTTTTTCGCGCGCGCGCGCTTGGCCTGATAAAATCGATCGAAGAGCCGCGGTAGATCTTCGGGCAAAATCCCCGAGCCGCGATCGGCGACCGAAATCAACACGCCGCCGGCGGCGGGCGCGAGCTCGAGGCGGATCGGGGTTTCGGCGTCGGAAGATTTGGCGGCGTTCTCGAGCAGGTTGACCACCACCTGATCGAATCGGTTGGGATCGACGTCGACCGGCGGCACCGGGCCGACCTGGCGCAGCTCGACCGGATGGGCGCCGAGCGTCGGGCGGATCGATTCGATGAGCGTGCTCACCTCCTCGGCCAGCGCGACCGGCCGGCGCTGAAGCGAGAGCCGGTCGGCTTCGATCTGGCTCACGTCGAGAAGATCGCGAACCATCTGCGCGAGCCGGCGGCCGGAGCGCTGGATCGACTCCAGCGTCGAGACCGGGACCCGCACCTCGCTGCCGTCGCCGCGCTCGATCAAGAGATCGATCTGCATGAGGATCGCGTTGATCGGATTTCGCAGATCGTGCGCGATCACCGCGGCGAGCTCTTCGTGCAAACGATCGAGCTCGCGCCGGCTGGCTTCCAAGAGCTCCTCGCGATGGCCGAGCAGGCGGCCAAACAGCGCGAACGCGGTGGTCGTCGACAGGCTCAGGTAGCTGTACAAAAATGGGCGGAGCCGGAGCTCGCTCGCGAGCCAGCGCGATGACGGCCAGCGACGGGCGCGGAGCGCGCTCAAGATGAGCAGGCCCACCGGCGCGCCGGTGCCGAGGAGCGCGCCGATCAGCCCATAACGGACCCGGCGCGAAGCGGGCTCGGATCGATTCTCCTTGTCCATCGGCCTGCCGAGTACTTGGGGCGTCCGGCCGTGCGCGCAAGACGAGCTCCGCCATTGAAACCGATCGCGCGCGGGTTATCGTGTTCCCTTTGTTGGAGGGTTCAGGATGGTGCCGACCCGCCCGTCGCTGATCGCGGGGTATGACCGGGTGCGCAGCTTCACACTCGCGCTCGTCGAGCCGCTGGCGAATGAAGATCTGGTGGTGCAGACGATGCCCGAGGTCAGCCCGACCAAGTGGCACCTCGGCCACACCACCTGGTTCTTCGAAACGTTCGTGCTGCGCGCGGCGGCGCCGGACTATCGGCCGTTCGATCCGCGCTACCACCATTTGTTCAACAGCTACTACCAGGTGATCGGCGAGCCGCCGCCGAGAGAGCGGCGCGGGCAGTGGTCGCGCCCGACGGTGAGCGAGGTGCGCGACTATCGGCGCCACGTCGATGCGGCGATGCGCGCGCTGTTGAGCGGCGCCTCCGACGAGCTCCTCGCCGCGCACGCCGCCACCATCGAGGTCGGCATTCATCACGAAGAGCAGCACCAGGAGCTGATCCTCACCGACGTCAAGCACGTGCTCGCGTCCAATCCGCTCGGCGCGGACTATCGGAGGCGGCCGGCGCACCCCTCGCGCGCGGCGGCGCCGCTCGAATGGCGCGATCAGGCGGGCGGGACGATCGCGCTCGGCCATCCGGGCGGGGAATTTTCGTATGACAACGAGCAGCCGCGCCATCGCGTCTGGCTCGAGCCGTTTCAGCTCGCGAGCCGCGCGGTCACCTGCGGCGAGTGGCTGGCGTTCATCACCGACGGCGGCTACCTGAAGCCCGAGCTGTGGCTCGCCGAGGGCTTCGACGCCTGCGTCGCCGGAAGATGGCGCGCGCCGCTCTATTGGGAAGCGCGCGACGGGGCGTGGACGATCGCGACCCTCGACGGGCGCCGCCCGCTCGACGAGAGCGAGCCGGTCTGTCACGTGAGCTGGTTCGAGGCCGACGCGTTCGCGCGCTTTTCCGGCGCGCGGCTGCCGAGCGAAGCGGAGTGGGAGCTCGCCGCCTCAGGACAGCCGGTGCGCGGCAACTTCGTCGAGTCGGGCGCGCTCCATCCGAGGCCGGCCACGAATCCGCCGGGCGGGCTCGCGCAGCTCTTCGGCGACGTCTGGGAATGGACCGCCAGCCCCTACCGCCCCTATCCCGGCTATCGCCCGTTTCAAGGCGCGCTCGCCGAGTACAACGGCAAGTTCATGTGCAACCAGTTCGTGCTGCGCGGCGGCTCGTGCGCCAGCCCCGAGCGCCACCTGCGCGCGACCTACCGCAACTTCTTCCCCCCGACCGCGCGCTGGCAATTCACCGGCCTCCGCCTCGCCCGTGACGGCCGCTAGAGCGGAGGGGGACACGACCCTCGTCGCAGCTTGCTAAAATCGTTACGCGCGTGGACCAAAGTGTCCAAGTGCTCCCGCTCGGCCTTCGCGCGCTGCTCTCAAATACCAGTTGGACGATGTGGTCCAGGCGCTCAAGCATTGCGAGAGGATGCGAGCGCGGTCGTGTCCCCCCTTCATTCCGGTACTAGGGCGCTAGGGCTTGAAGCGTTCGAAGTAGCGGGCGAGCTGTTTGGTGACGGTGCCGCGATCGGCGTCGATCGCGCTCGCGAGACGGGGGATCTCGGCGTCTTCGCGGCGCGCGAGCTTGCCGGCGCCGCTCAGCTCGGCGAACAGGAGCGGCTTGAGGAAACGCTCGAGACATTCCTTTACATCGTCCCAGCGACGCAGGCCGTGGCCGTGATCTTCGCGAAAGCTGTCGGCGGCGGCGCGCGCGAGCGGCGCGAGATCGAGCTCGCCGGCCGACTCCTCGGGCCGCGGTGAAGCGGGCGGCGAAGAGATCAGCGACGAGGAATCGAGCGCGGCCTGGCAGCTCGCCTCGCTGATCCCGCCGGGCGCGGGATCGCCGGGCAGCCGCGCGACGAAGCTCTTGAGCTCGCGAAAATTTCCCGCCCACGGATGCGCCAGCACCCGCGCGCGCGCGCCCGGCGAGAGCGCGCGGTGGGCATCGAGGCCGCCATCGAGCCGGGTCATCCGAAGATACTCGTCGAGATCTTCCGGGCGTTCGCGCAAGGGCGGCACCTCGACCACGCAGCCGGCGAGCCGGTACCACAGGTCGTCGCGAAACGCGCCCTTGAGCGTGGCCGCGCGCAGATCGCGGTTGGTCGCCGCCACCACGCACACGTCGGCGGTGCGCACCTGGCCGTAGCTGCCCATCCGCTCGTACTCGCCGCGATCGAGGAAGGTCAGAAGCAGCGGCTGCACGTCGCCCGGCATCTCGCCGATCTCGTCGAGAAACAGGGTGCCGCCCTGCGCGCTCTCGACCGCGCCGACGATCCGCCGCACTGCGTGGGTGAACGCGCCCGCCTCGGCGCCGAACAATTCCGAGCGGAGCAGCTCGCGGCTGAACATGGCGCAGTTCTTCGCCACGAACGGTCCGCTTCGTCCGCTGTGACGGTGATAGCAGCGCGCCAGCCCATCTTTGCCGGAGCCCGACGGCCCGACGAGCAAGAGGCGCAGCCCGCGCTGCGCCGCTTCGATCACCTGACGGTGCGCGCGCCGGATCGCCGGTGACGCGAGGATCATCCCTTCGCTCTCGGTCGCCTCTTCCGCCAGATAGAGCGCGTTTTGCTGGGTGACGTAGCTCCACAAGCGGGTGACCAGGTGATTCCAGCCGGCGTCGAGGGTTCCCTCGGGCGAAAGGCAGAGCACCTGTCCCTTCGCGAGCGGAATGGTCGCGCCGGTGCGCGGGTCGGCCGCGTCTTCGCTCTTTTTTATCTCGATGCGCACCGCCAGGCCGGCGCGCTCGAACCAGGCGCGGGCCGCGGCGGCGATCGCGCGCGGATAGTCGGCCGAGCCGTTCCAGCTCGCGTCGCGCGGACGATCGCTCGACTCCGACGAGAGCGGCGCGGCCAGCTCGAGCTCGAGGAGCTGCCCTGTGCGGAGCCGCACCCGATCGCCGGGCGGAAGCTTGAGCCAGGTTCCGTTGCGGCTGCCGGCATCGACCAGGATGGTCTCGCCGCCCTGCTGCGCGACCAGCAGATGGTTGGCCGAGACCGACGGCGCGCTGAGCTGAGTGGTGCGCGGCGACGGCAGATCGGCGGCGAGCGGACCGAGCCGTGCTTGGTCGGGATCGCGGCCGATGAGGAGCGCCTCGCCCTCTTCGACGGTGGCGGGGAGCGCCGGGAGGGCGTTGGCTTCGGCCGCGGACCCCCCCGCGACCTCGATGAGAACCCGGGTCGTCATCGTATCGAATCTAACAGAATCGAATCTGCGATTGCGATCTCACTCGCGCGTCTTTGCCGTCGGCGGGGCGGCCGACACGCCCTCGAGCCCGCAAAATGAATCGGGTTCAGCGGGCGCGCAGATTCGGCACGCAGCGTGCTGAGGGCTAGCGTCATGCCGCAGGTGGAGCGCCAACGACAGTTCAAGGTGGTCTCGTCCGAGCCGGAAGCGAATCTCGGCGCGGGCTCGTTCGAAGAGGCGATCCGGCTGCTCGAGCGCGAGCTCGCCGCCGCGCGCCGGGAGAGCCGCGAGCTGCGCCTCGAGCTGGCGCGTCGCGATCCGGCCGTCGAGCGGGCCCGTCGTCTCGAACGCGCGACCGCGGCCTGGGGCTTGACCGGGCGTCAGGTCGAGGTGCTCGCGCTCGTCGCGCAAGGGCTGTGCAACACAGAGATCGCCGCCCGCCTGGTGTGCGCCGACAACACCGTCGAGGCCCACCTCTCGGCGATCTTCCGCAAGTCGGCCAGCGAGAGCCGCGCCGCCCTGATCGCCCGCTTCTGGTCCGAGCTGTAATTTCAGCGACGGGGCGGCTGGCGAAACGGCTTTCCGCGCTTGGGAGGATGGCCCGTGCGCGCGGGCGGTCGGGTCGCGGTCGGGCGGGCACCCGCGTGCGGGCGCGAGGCGGGGCGGGTCTCGAGCGAGCGGGCGGGCATGGGGGCGGAGCTCGGCTCGATGCGCACGTGCGGCGCGCGCGGATCGGGCTCGGCGGCGTTGGCAGTAAACGCGGCGGCGGCGGGGCCGGCGATCTCGAACAGGGTGCGGTCGCGCTCGACGCGGATCGCGCCGACCTCGCGGCGGGTGATCGCGCCGCGACGGCAAACGAGCGGGAGGATCCAGTTGGCCTCGGCGCGATCTTTGGCGCCGAGGTTGATCTGAAACACCACCATCTCGCTGCGCGCGGCCGATTTCTTCGGCGGCGGCAGGCGCGACAGCTCGACCGGCGTGAGGGTCTCGCCGGCCGGGCGCTCGGCGAGCGCGCGATCGATGAGGAGCGCGAGCATGGTCTCGGCGCCGTGCGCGGAGGTGAGCTCGGCGGCGAGCGCGCGGGCGGCCTCGCTCGGCGGAGCGGTCACCTCGCCGAGCTCCCGGCGCAGGCGCTCGCGATCGTGGGCGGCGATCGCCTCGGCGCCGGGCGGCGCGCTCCAGGTGAGGGTGAGGTGCGCCTCGGAGAACAGGCGCTCGCCGCGGCGGCGCTCGTTCTCCTCGACGACGAAGACGCTCTCGCCCTTTTTTCCGGCGCGGCCGGTGCGGCCCGACCGGTGGGTGA
>JANWLJ010000127.1 GCA_025450955.1 Polyangium sp. (in: bacteria)
CGGCGTCGAGCCGTTTGTCGTCGAGCCGCAGGCGATCGAGCATCGGCGCGGACATCGGCGCGGCGCGCCCGCCCGCTTCGGCTTGGGCGAGGTCTTCACGATTGGCGGCGAGGATCTCGGCGCGACGGACGCTGACCTCTTCGGCGATCGCCAACAGCGCGGCGGTGCGGCGCTCGGCCCCGGCGCGAGCCACCCCCCGCCCGGCCGCGCGCGCGGCCTTCGCAAGGCGGGCGATCTCGTCTTTATAGTCGGTCAATTCGAAACGACATCCTCGGATCCAGGCTAGCAGAATCCGGGGGAGCTTCAATCACGGCAAAGGCGCTCAGAGAATCACCAGATCGTCGCGGTGAATCACCTCTTCGGCCGGGCGGTAGCCGAGCGCGGCGGCGAGCTCGCCCGAGCGCTTGCCGGCGATCTTTTCGATCTCGTCCGAGTCGAAGCCGCACAGCCCGCGCGCCAGCTCCGCGCCCGCTTCGTCGACCACGCTCACCGGCTCGCCGGCGCCGAACCGGCCGCGCACCGACTTGATCCCCGACGGCAAGAGCGACTTGCCGCCCTCGATGAGCGCGCGGCGGGCGCCCGCGTCGACGATGAGCGCGCCTTGCGGCTTGAGCGCGAACGCGATCCAGTGCTTGCGGCTCTGCAGCCGCGACAGGCTTGGCCAGAAGACCGTCCCCGAGCCGTTTTCGTCGAAGAGCAGCGAGGTGACCGGCCGCTCGCGCCGTCCCGAGGCGACCAGGGTGACCACCCCGAACCGGCCGGCTATCCGCGCCGCCTCCACCTTGGACGCCATCCCGCCGGTGCCGACGCTGGAGCTCGAGCCGCCCGCGACCGGGCGCGCCTCGGCGTCGATGTCGCGCACCTCGGGGATGAGCCGGGCGCCGCTCGCCGGATCGCCGTCGTACAGCCCGTCGACGTCGGTGAGAATGACCAGCGCGTCGGCCTCGATGAGCGAGGTCGTGAGCGCCGCCAGCCGATCGTTGTCGCCGAACTTGATCTCGTCGACGCTGACGGTGTCGTTCTCGTTGATGACCGGCACCGCGCCGAGGCGCAAAAGCTCGGCGAGCGCGTGGCGCGCGTTCAGATAGCGGCGGCGATCGCGCACGTCATCGTGGGTGAGCAGCACCTGGCCGGTCGGGATGTCGTGGGCCCCGAGCGCGCGCTCGTAGATCTGGATCAGGTGCCCCTGCCCGACGGCGGCGGCGGCCTGCAGTCCCGGCATGGTGCGCGGCCGCTCGGCGAGCCCGAGGCGGCGGGTGCCGAGCGCGATCGCGCCGGAGGTGACGATCACCGACTGAATTCCCCGGCCGCGCAGCGCCTCGACCTCGGCGGCGAGGGTGGCGATCCGGCCTTCGGGATCTTCGGCGAGGGTGCGACTGCCGATCTTGATCACCACCCGCTTTGCAGTGGCGAGCTCGGCGCGGCTCTTCATCGCGGCGCGTCTCCGGACGGCGCCGCCAGGGCGGCCAGGGCCGCATCGAAGCGCTCGGTGAGCGCGGTGAGATAGGCGCGCTCCACTCCGGCCAGCTCCGCCTCGAGCGCTCGCGCGGCGCGGCCGACCATCCCGCTCGGCGCCACCACCGGCGAGCCCTTTTCCGGCGCGATCCGCTCGGCCTTGATCGGACCGCCGCGGCGACGGCTCCATAGCGCGAGCGCACGCTTCGGCACCGCCCAGGCGATTCCGCTCGAGACCCTGAGCGCCCGAGCGAACGCGCGCCGCACCGAATCGACGCGCGCCTGACGAATCGCCTGATCGATCGCGCCGCGCAGCGCGGAGGCCTTCTCGCCGTCCAGCCCGAAGCCGACGTGGTGGCGCGCGCAGTAGTGATCGAAGAGCGTGCCCACCTGCCAGGTCTGCAGCGCCTCGTCGACGCGCCGGACCATCAGCAGCGAGGCCGCGATCCGGCGCAGCGAGCGGCGGCCTCCGGCGACGGCCAGCGCGCCCAGCCCGGCCGCCCCGAGCAGGCGCGAGTTGTGCGGGTGCTTGAGCGCCTCGACCGCGCTCGCATCGACGTCGACGCCGCGGATCTCGGCGATGCGCCGGACGAGCGCGCCGCGCACCGCCGCGGCCAGCAGATCGTCGAGGTAGGGCACCGGCAACATCCCCATCAAGCTGGCGAGCACTGCGCGCTTGAGGATCAGCCCGCGGTTGGCCGCCAGGTGATCGATCGCCGAGCCCGCGCTGCGACGGAGCGAGCCTGTCTTTTGCTCCGAATCGCTCATTTGAAGCCTTCCAGGAGCTTCCGGCGGTCGAGCGTCGGGCGCGGCCGATGGGGATCGATTACCGCGTCGGTCGGCGCGACGATCGGATCGGGCCGGGCGGTGGTCTGATCGAGCTTGAGCGTGACGGTGACCGTCTGATGATCGCTGGCGCGCTCGAAGCGGTAGGCGCTCTCGAGCTTGACCGCGAGCGGCGCGCCCGAGGTCGCGTCGGCCACCACTTCACCGTCGATGTAGCGCACCTGCACGTGGTTGCGCCACAGCCGCCCGGGCGCGGTCTCGCGCGGCGCCGCTTTTGGCGACGGCGAGGCGCTCAGCTTGAGCCGCACCCCGGCGCGCCCCGCGACCTCGGTGCGCCCGGCTTCGTGCACCTCGAGCCAGGGCCGAAGCAGCGCGAGATCGTCGGCGGCCACCGCCTCGACGGTGGCGCGCAGCCGCGCCAGCTCATCGCCCTCGGGCCGGCGCCCGACGAACCGCCCGTAGCGCGGCCGCACGTAGAGCGTGCCGCCCGCCACCACCGCCTCCATCCCCTCGTCGTGCGAGGTGTCATGGGTGAGGTGCAGCGCGCCGCGCCCGTCGGAGTCGAGGCGAAAGGTGTCTTCGAGCGTCTCGGTCGGCCGGCCCGCCACCTCGATCTTGAGCTGCGCGGTCGCGTCGAGCCGGTGCGCGCCGAGCAGCCGATCGAGCGCTCGCCCGGGCAGCGCCAAGGCGCGCTCGAGCTCGGCCGGCGTGGCCAGCTCGGCGACGTCGATCGACTCGCCCTTGGCCTCTCCGCTCGGCACCTCGAGCCCGAGGTTCTCCTCGCCCGAGCGCGAGCAGCCGCCCGCGAGGGTGGCGAGCACGGCCGCCGCGAGCCAAAGGTTGGATCTCATGCCACGCTAACGCTAGCATGGTTTGCGCTTGACCTCGCCCCTCGACGGCCCGCTCGCGCTCCTTCTGCGGCCCCCCTTCGGCTGGGTGCTCGCGACGATCTGGGGCGCGCTGTGGGGCAGCTTCTTCAACGTCTGCATCTATCGCCTCGGCCTGTACGAGTCGGTGGTGCGGCCGCGCTCGCGCTGCCCGGCGTGCGGCACCCCGATCGCCGGCTTCGACAACGTGCCGATCTTGAGCTGGCTCATTTTGCGCGGTCGCTGCCGTCACTGCCGCGCGAAGATCTCGCTGCGCTATCCGCTCGTCGAGGCGCTCTCGGCCGGGCTGGCGGCGGCGGTCTACGCGCGCTTCGTCCTCGGTCGTCCCGACGATCCGGTGGTGCTGCTCGCGCACTTCTTCGCCTACTTCGCGTTCGCCGGCGCACTCCTGGTGCTGTCGGGGATCGATCTCGATCACAAGCTCTTGCCCGATCGCATCACCATGCCGGGAATTCCGATCGCGCTCGTCGCCGGAATCCTGCTCGGCGATCTCCCGCCGCTCGAGCTTCTGATCGGCGCCGCGTCAGGCTACGCGATTGTCGCGATCACCGCCGAGCTGGCCTACCTCGCGCTCGGCCGCGAAGGGATGGGCTACGGCGACGCCAAGCTGCTCGCGCTCATCGGCGCGCTGCTCGGCTGGCGCGGGGTGCTGGTGACCTTCTTCGGCGCGCCCTTCATCGGCCTGATCGTGATCCTGCCGCTCTTTACCCGCCGCAAGCAGCGCCTCCTCGGCGTCGAAATTCCCTACGGCCCCTTCCTCTGCGCCGCCGCCCTCGGCTACCTCTACTTCGGCCAATATCTGCCGCCGCCGTTTACCTTCCGCCCGTAACGGCCTCTCAGCGGAGCGCGGCTTCGACGAAGTGGAGGCGGTCGTTGCCCCAGAAGAGCTGGTCGTCGACGAAGATGGCGGGGGCGCCGAAGGCGCCGCGACGGATGGCGTCGTCGGGGTGGGCGCGCAGGCGATCTTTGATTTCGGGAGTCTCGATGGCGGCGAGCGCGCGCTCGGGATCGAGCCCGGCCTCTTTGGCGATCGCGCGCAGCTCGGCACCGTCGGTGATGTCGCGATCGTTCACCCATAGGGCGCGAAAGGCGGCGAGCGCGACCGCGCCGGCCCGGCCCTCCGATTCGGCGGCGAGGACGAGCCGCATCGGTTTGATCGCGTTCACCGGAAAGCGGCTGGTCATCCGGAACTCGACGCCGTACTGGCGCGCCCAGCGGCCGAGATCGTCGAGCATGTACTTCGCCTTGGGCGGGCAGGCGGCGGGCATGGTGTTGCCCGCGCTCTTGAACACCGCGGCGAGCACCATCGGCTTCCACGCGATCGCGCAGCCGCTCGTCCGCTCGAGCGCGGCGAGCTGGGTGGCGGCGAGGTAGCTATAGGGCGACGAGAGATCGAAGTAGAAGTCGACCGTCTTCATCTCAATTTCCCTCCATCAGGAGACGGCTGTCGGCGGGATCGATCTCGTCGATCCGATCGACCCCGTTTTTCGCGAGCCGGCGGGCGGCGGCGGCGGCGCGGGGCTTTTGTCGCGCCAGGCCCCACTCGGCGTGCTCGGTAAGGAGCGCCAGCTCGAGGGTGCGCCCGAGGGTGAGCGCGAAGCGACGCGCGCCGGCTTCGAGCGCGGCGGGCTGCCCGAGGTTCGCCGCCAGCCAGGCGCCCGCGTGCTCGAGCGCGCGCTTTCCGGTCTCGACGCACGGGCGCAAAGAGGGATCGCGCGCCGCCTCGAAGTGCCGCCCGATCTCGCCGCGCAGCGCCTCGAGCGCGCCCTCGCCCGAGAGCGCGCGCAAGGTGTCGAGCGACAGCACGTTGGTGGTGCCCTCCCAGATCGGCAGCACCTGCGCGTCACGCAGGATGCGCGGCAGCCCGGTGTCCTCGATATAGCCCGCGCCGCCGAACGCCTCGAGCACCTCCGAGGTCACCGCCACCGCCTGCTTACCTGTGGTGAGCTTGGCGACCGGGGTGAGCACGCGCAGAAGGCGCGCGTCGTTCTCGTCGGCGGTGCCCGCCTCGCGCCGCCCGAGCAGCTCGACCGCGCGGAACCCGAGCAAGAAAGCGCCTTCGTACTCGGCCTCGATCCCGGCCAGCGTGTCGACGTGCAGCGGCTTCTCCGAAAGCTTGGCGCCGAACTGCGCGCGCCGTCGGGCGTAGTCGCGCGCGAGCGCCAGGCCGCGCCGCATCCCCGCCGACGACAACACCGCGTTCCAGGTGCGGGTGATGTTGAGCATCGAGCTGATGTTGCGAATCCCATCGCCGGCGGTGCTCACCAATTCGGCGCGCGCCCCGTCGAGAGTGAGCTCGGCGGTCGGCACCTTGCGGGTGCCGAGCTTGTCCTTGAGCCGGTTGATCTGAATCCCGTTCATTTTCCCGGCGGCGTCGCGCATCTCGAGATAAAAGAGCGCGAGCCCGCGTCCGCCCGGCCCGTTGCCCTCGGGGCGCGCGAGGGTGAGCGCCATCTGCGAGGTGGTGGCGCTGGTGAACCACTTGGTGCCGTACAGGCGCCAGCTCCCGTCGGGCTGCTTCTGCGCTTCTGTCTCGCTCAAGCCGACGTCGGAGCCGCCGGTGCGCTCGGTCATCCACTGGCCCGAGGTCCACATCGTCTCCGGATCGCGCGAGGTGAGCCGCCCGACCGCCCGATCGATGAGCGCGCGGTTTTTCAGATCGAGCAGGGTGCGCGCGGCGCCGTCGGTCATCGCCAGCGGACAGGAGTAGACGTCGAGCGAGCCGTCGATCACGTAGGCGCGCGCGAACTGATCGATGCGCGACAGCTCGCCGTGCTTGCGCTCGTAGGCGGTCGCCACCAGCCCGTAGCGGGCGGCGAGCACCTGAGCCTCCTTCCACAACGGCGTGACCTCGATCTGATCGATCCGATTGCCCCACGGATCGAAGTGGGTGAGGACCGGCTCGTTCAGTCGATCGGCGGTCTGCAGCGCATAGAGGTGGCCGCCCGCCAATTCGCCGAGCTCGCGCAAGATCGGCTCGATTTCGCTGAGCGCCTCGGGCGGCAGCTTGCGCTCGAGGTACTCGCGCAAAAGCGCGTCGTCGTCGTATTGATTTCCGAGCTGCGGGGGATCCTGGAAGAACGCCATGCCCGAAGCATAATGCCGGCCGGCGCGAGCGGGCGCGATTTTAGTAGGGCCGCTGTTCGGCGATCAGCGCGGCGGCGCCGAGGAAGCCGGCGTTGTCGCCGAGCGTCGAGTCGACCGCGCTGAATCCCTCTTTGGACGCCGCGTTCACCAGCCCGTCGAGCGCGGCCAGGCTGTGGCGACGCAGCTCGCTCGCGCCCTGCCACACCCCGCCGCCGAGGACCAGCCGGCTCGGATTGAGGAGCGTGACCGCGTTGGCGAGCACCAGGCCTAAAAGCCCGCCGGCGTGCTCGAGCAGCTCC
>JANWLJ010000128.1 GCA_025450955.1 Polyangium sp. (in: bacteria)
CGAACAGCTCCGACTCGACGAGCGACGGCGCCAGCGCCGAGCAGTCGAAGGCGACGAACGGCCCGTCGCGCCGCGCGCTCGAGCGGTGGATCACCCGCGCCAGGAGCTCCTTGCCGGTCCCCGCCTCGCCGAGGATGAGCACGCTCGCCTCCGACGGCGCCACCCGCTCGGCAAGCGCCAGCACCTCGCGCATCCGCTCGGATTGGCCGACCGGCCGATCGGGCACGCCGCGCGCCTGCGCCACCTCGCCGCGCAGCCGCTTGACCTCGCGCGCCATCCGGCCGTGGGCGAGCGCGCGCCCGACCGCCGCCCGCAGCTCGTCGCCCGAGGCGGTCTTGCGCAAGTAATCGAACGCGCCCTCGCGCATCGCGTCCACCGCGGTCTCGACGGTGGCGTGGCCGGTCAGCATCACGAACGGCACGTCGAGGTCGCGCTCACGCGCGCGGCGGATGAGCTCGATCCCGTCGGGGCCGGGCGGAAGATGGAGATCGGTCAGCACCGCGTCGTAGGCCACCTCGTCGAGCCGGGTGAGCGCCTCGAGCGCGCCCTTGACCACGTCGATGGTGTGCTGCTCGCCGAGGAGCGCCTTGACCAGCCGCGGAAAGGTCTCCTCGTCGTCGACGACCAGCAGGCGGCTCATGCGCCCATTACATCCGCGCTCATGCGCTCGCCAGCCCGGGCAGGCGCAGGATCACTTCGGTGCCGTCGCCGACCTGGGAGCGGACGTCGAGCCGGCCGGCGTGCTCGTCGACCACGCGGCGGCTGATCCCGAGCCCGAGCCCCGAGCCGCGCTCCTTGGTGGTGAAGAACGGCTCGCCGAGCCGCGCCAGCACCTCGGGCGCCATCCCCGGCCCGCGGTCGCGCACCGTCACCTTGGCGCCCGCCTCATCTTCGTCGACGGTGACCACCACCTCGCCGCCGGGCGGCGACGCCTGCACCGCGTTGTGGACCAGGTTGACCACCACCTGCTCGATCTTGCCGCGATGGATGAGCGCGAGCGGCCGGCGCTTGACCTCGAGCGAGACCCGTCGGCTCTTGACGTCGGCGTCGAAGCGCAAGATCGCCAGCGCCTCCTCGACCGCGGCCGCCACGTCGCCCGGCTCGCGCGGATACTGCGCGCTCGCGCCGCGCGCGAAGTCCTTGATCTCGTCGACCAGCGCCGCCAGCCGCCGCTGCGCGGCGACGATCACCTCGGCGAACTCCGCCACCTCGGGATCGCGCGAGCGCTCGCGGATCGCCTCGGCGTAGCCCACGAGCGCGAGCTGATTTCCGATCTCGTGCGCCAGCCCCGAGGCCACCCGCCCGACCGCCGCCAGCCGCTCGGCGCGCACCAGCTCCACGTGCGCCCGCTCGAGCTCGGCGAGCCGCGCCTCGAGCGCCAGATTTTTTTTGCGCAGCTCGGCCACCAGCGCACGCCGCTCGAGCCCCTGCCGGATCTTGACCAAGAGATCGCCGAGGTCCCACGGCTTCTCGACGTACTGCCAGATGCCGACGTCGTTGATCGCGCGGATCGCGCTCTCTTTATCCGCGTAGCCGGTGAGAAGCAGCAGCACCGCGTCCGGCTCGCGCGCCCGCACCCGAGAGAGAAACGCGATGCCGTCCATCCCCGGCATCTTGAAATCGGAGAGCACCACCTCGGGCGGCGCGCCAGCCATCGCCTCGAGCGCCTGCCCGCCATGATTGAAGGCGCGCACGGTCCAATCGGTCTCGAGCTCGAGCGCGCGCGACAGGCTCTCGGTCACCAGCGGATCGTCGTCGACCACGTAGACCGTCGGCGTCACCGGCCCGGCGTACCATGCGCCTGTCTGGCGGGCAAGACGCGATCTGTCCAATCCCATAGACAGATCAGCGCGCTCATTTTCATTAACTATATGGAATTGCTATAATTCGTATCTGGCATCGGGCCTGCTATACAGCCATACAAGACTTTTCCAGGAGGGGCAGATGGCTTCCGAATCGTCGTCGAATCCAGTCCGCTTCACCGAGCACGAGCGCGAGTTCGTCTTCGGGGTGGCGATGAAATACATGAAGGACGAAGAGAAGGCCGCCGACGTCACCCAGGACGCGCTCCTGCTCGCCTATCGCCACCGCGACAGCTTTCGCGGCGACTCGCGCTTCACCACCTGGCTGTACCGGATCGCGGCGACCACCGCGCTCATGCACCTTCGAAAAGATCGCGGGCGGCCGCAGCTCCAGAGCCTCTCGGACGACGAGGAGGGCGCCGCCGACGAGCCGCGCTCGCTCTACGCCTCTCCCGAGGAGGAGTGGGCCGCCACCGAGGCGGTCGCGCTCGCCGGTGAGCGGCTCGGCCGGATGGGCGACAAGTACGGCCGGATCTTCGCGATGCGCTTTCTCGAGGGCTACTCGGAGACCGAGATCGCGCACGCGCTCCGGCTCAATGTCTCGACGGTGAAGACGCGCGCCTACCGCGCCCGCAGCTTTCTCAAGCGCGAGCTCGAGCGCGCCACCGATTTGCCGGCGCTCGCCGCCTGAATCGCGCCTCAGTCCTGTTACACTGCGCGGCCATGCGCCGAGTGGTCATCCTCTTCGCCCTGTTCGCTCTCGCACCGCCCGCTTTCGCCGACGCGCCTTCGGACGCGCGCGCGCTGCTCTCGCAGCTCATCTCGATCGACACCTCGAATCCGCCCGGCCACGAGGAGCTGGCGGTCGCGGCGGTGGCGCGCCAGCTGCGCGCGGCGGGCGTGTCGCCGGAGATCGTTCCGTTCGCGCCCGGCCGCTCGTCGCTGGTGGCGCGTTACCGCGGCGACGGCTCGAAGCGTCCGCTGCTCCTTCTCGCCCACCTCGACGTGGTCGGCGCCGCCGGACAGCCCTGGACGGTGCCGCCGTTTCACCTGACCGAAAAGGACGGCTGGCTCTACGGCCGCGGCGTGCTCGACGACAAAGGCTTCGCGGCTGTAGCGACCACCGTGTTCCTCGAGCTGGTGCGCACGCACGCGAAGCTGCACCGCGACGTCATCCTGGCGCTCACCGGCGACGAGGAGTCGGGCGGCGCCGGGCTGCGCGAGATCCTCGCCCATCACCGCGCGCTCGTCGGTGACGCCGAGCTCGGCCTGAACGAGGGCGGCTCGATCAAGCTCGACGAGCACGGCCGGGTGGTCTCGGTGAGCTATCAGGCGGCGGAGAAGACCTATCAAAGTTTTCAGCTCACCGCGCCCGGGCTCGGCGGGCACGCGTCGGTGCCGAACGACGAGAACGCGATCTATCGGCTCGCCCGCGCGCTCGACAAGATCCACGCGCTCGTCTTTCCGCCGCGCCTCGGCCCGACGGTGCGCGAGGAGCTGCGCGCGATGGCCGCGCACTCGCCCGACGCCCGCGCCGCCGCGCTCCGCCGCCTCGCCGACGCCAAAGGCACGCCGCCCGCCTCTGCGCTCGCGATCGTCGACGAATATCCGCTCACCCGCGCGATGGTGCGCACCACCTGCACGGCGACGATGCTCTCGGGCGGCACCCGCGAAAATGCGCTGCCCGTCCTGGCGCGCGCCACCCTCAACTGCCGGCTGATGCCGGGCGATCGGACAGCCGACGTCGAGCGCGCGCTCATCCAGGCGATCGGCGATCCCAAGATCGCGGTAAAGCGCCTCGAGGACAACGGCGCGGGGCCGGAGATCCCGGTCGGAGGTCCGGTGCGCGACGCGCTCGAGCGGGTCTCGGCGCAGCTGTTCGGCAAGCGCGCGCTGGTCTCGGCCTCGGTGGGACTGGGCGCGACCGATTCGCGCTTTCTGCGCCGGCTCGGCATCCACTCCTACGGCATCGGAGTGATGCCCAAGCCCGAGGAGCTCATCCGCTCGCCCCACGGCCCCGACGAAGGCGCGCCCGCGACCTCGGTGGCGACCGGCGTCCGCTTCCTCTCCGCTCTGGTCGACGCGCTCGCCCGCTAGCCTCTCCGGACGCAACTCTTACCCGCAAGACGCGATAACCTTATATGCTCGGGGTTCGAAGGGGTGTCGCATGAGCGGCTTCGATTGGGCCAGCCGTCCGGGTGCGCAGGGGAGCTCGGCAGACTCCGGCGTCGCAGGCAACGACCCGACGGCCGACCTGCGGATGCGCGCCCTGCAGCACCGGCGGCTCATCCAACGCAAAGCGGCTCCGGAGGCGGCGCCGGCCGATTCCCTCGATGGCGGCGTAGCAGGAGGTGTGGAGGGCGCGCCAGATCCGTCCGCCGCGACGGCCGCGTCGCCCAGCACCGCGCTGGTGCCCTTGGCAGCGCCGGTTGCCGTCGGCACCGTCGACTACTACTTCAACCGCAACCAAGACTTCGTCAGGCGCCATCCGTCACCCCCGCCATCCCCTCCCGACTATTATTTGAATTACGGAAACAAATATGCGCACCGATTCACCGAGGTGCTCAAACCCAAGCTCAGCGATGCCGGAAAGAAGTGGGTGGACCGGACCTTCCTGCTTCTCCAGAATGCGATCGAGGATCGTCGGATCGATCTAGGCCCGAAATTCGACGCCTTCGAGCAGCAGAACGATGCTTTCCGTGGGTTCGCCTATGGCACGCATCCGGATAGCTATCTACGCGGCGGCCTCCACGAACTGCCGCCGAGCGATTTGTTCAAGATTGCCACCACGCCCGACGCCGGCGACATTCTCAACTACGACGGCATCAAGCAGATCATCATCGTCGGCCTCGGCATTGTTCCGGAGTGGGGCCATGACATGGGCACCTGGGCGGAGTTCAAGCTGCGCCATGCGGGCAAGTGGGCCGCGGATAAAGCGGGTGAGGCCGAAGAGTGGGGCAGCGAGAAGGCGCACGAAGCGGGGAGCCTGGCAAAGCGCGCATGGCACGGCCTCACCGACTGAACCATAGCTGGCTCGCTCTGCTGTTCCTCGGCTCGATACTCGGGATGGGATGCATGCATAGATCTGATTGGAGTCCGTCCCACGTGAAATTGAACATGTTCAATGTGCGGACGACGAAAGCGCTGTCGCACGATGAAGCTCTCTTCGGCGGCTACACCGTCGAAGACTGGGCCGACCGGATTTGGATGGGGCACGCTGCGATTTTTCGCGTCAGCCGCCACAGCGCGAGCCGAGTCTTCGACACC
>JANWLJ010000129.1 GCA_025450955.1 Polyangium sp. (in: bacteria)
AGAGATGATCGAGCTGCCGGTCGGCGGCGAGGTAGCGCTGCTCGAGCGCGCCGGCCGGCGGATCGGGATGATGGACCATCTCCGCCACGCCCGGATCCTCTTCGGGAATCGGCGGCGGCGTAAAACGCGGCGGGTGCGCGACCGGAGCCGAGCGCTGCTGCGCCACCGCGATCGGCGCCGCGAAGAGCGGCGAGCTGGAGGCCGTCACCGCTGCCGCTCCCGTCGCTGACGGCCGATCATGAGCGGTCAGCGCGCCGGCGCAGAAGCTGGTGGCGATGAGCGCGCCGCCTAGCGAGAGCCACCGAATCATCGGCGCCCGTGCGCCCTCAACAAGGCGCCCCGTAACACCACAGCCCGCAGCCGTAGGTGCAGAACATCGCGCGGCTGGTCCCTGCGCCTCCGACGTTGCCCCAGTCGATCACGTAGGGGATCGAGGTGTGGGCGAGGCCGCGATTGGTCGCCTGATGACATACGCCGGTGACTCCGTAGGTGAGATGGGTGGAGTTCTGCATGCAGGTGTACTCGCCGTCCCAGACGCTCGAGGTGTAGCGCGAGTCGGTCGCGCCGCTGCAGCTCCCGCCGTAGCATTCCCACTGGTCGCCATGCGAATAATAAGAAAAGGTGTGGTGCAGCCAGAAACCGACGACCCAGATATTGACGGAGCGGTGAAATCCCATTGCGTAATATGCTTTGGAAGGGCGTGAGGCGCCGAGGATCATCACCATCGCCGCGATTCCGAGCAGGGACGGCAGTAGCTTTTTCATCCTCATTCTCCACCGTGGTCGAATGACCATCTGCGGCCATTCAAACACCACGGCGGCGAACCCGCATCTAACCAAGGTTAGCTCAATTACGCTTCATACATCCGATATTATCCCACCAGTAGGTGATATCGCGCCGCGCGCGGATCCCAGCGCTCGAGCCGGGTGCGCCCGTCGAGGATCGCGCCCGAGGCGCCGCGACAGGTGGTGAGCTTGTCGGGCCGGCCGCCGTCGTGGGCGACGCAATACAGGAGGTCGACGCGACGGCCGGCGAGCGCGGCGAGCTGTCCCCACTCGAGGAGCTCCTGCACCCGACTCGGATCGTGCAGCCGGAGCCATTCGCTCGACGAGCCCGCGTAGCGCTCGTGGCCGATCACCAGCACGGTGTGATCGCCCATCTCACGGCTCTCCCAACCGAGCACGCAGGGCAGGCCGCGATCGATCTGCTCGCGCAGGAAATCGACGTTGCCGCGCACGCGATTTCCGGCGCGCCAGGCGAAGCGGGTGGTGACTCCGCGCATTCCGGCGCGCGCGCAGGCGCGGTTGAGCCCGTCGCACAATCGATCGAGCCGCACGCCCGAGGTGAGCCACTCGGCGACCGCGCGCTCGATCTTCTGGCCGCCCTTGCGCGGCAGGTGGCCGAAGATCGGATCTGCGTCGACGCGCGCGGCGTCGAACTGCTCTTCGAACTCGGGCCGGAGCGCGCACAGGAGCATCGCCGCCGCGTAGTAGGCGCAGAGCGAATCGTGCGTCCCCTGCTGCTTGAGCGGGATGCCGGTCAGCCGGACCGAGGTGCGCCGCGGGCTCGCCACGCGCGCGGCTAAAACAGGTAGTGGAAGCCGCCGCCGAAGAAGATCGCGTCGCGGAAGCCGACCTCGACGTCGAAGGCGAGGTGGCGCTGCACCTTGAAGCGAAAGCCGACCAGCAGGTTGACCACCGCCATCACCGGCGGCTTGTCGCCCGAGACGTGGCGATGGGGATCCTGCGCCGAGTCGCTGGTGGTGCCGTTCTCGGTCGCCTTCAGCTTCTGCTCCGCGCCCGCCTGGCCGAGCGGCCCGACGGTGACGGGAAAGCACTGGTTGACGTTGTGAAAGTTCTGCTGCGAGCACTGCGGGCCGTCGTTGATGATCTTCACGTCGCCGAGCACCGCGCCGAGCCCGACCCCGCCGCCGTAGCGGAGCTGAAACCAGTCGGTGAAATCGTGGTGGCCGATGATCGAGACGTCGGCGGAGAGGAAGGTGAGCTGGCCGAAGTCGCCGAACTGCAAGTAGTGGGTGTCGACGTCGGCGCTGTGATTGACGCCGAGGAAGTTGCCGTCCTGGACGTTGATGAAGCTGAGATCGAGCGAGGTCACCACGTCGTAGCTCGCGCGGTGGTAGACGAACTCGGCGCCGCCCGACATCGACGACATCCCCGAGCTCGTCTGGACGAACGGCGCCATCATCAGCGGGGTGACCCAGATGCCGCGGATGCGCGCGCCGAGCTCGTACTTGTGATCGACGGGCGCGGGCTCGTCGGCGCGAGCGGTTCCGACAGCGACGAACGACAGAACGAGGAGGAGAGTCAGGCCTAGTCTAAGTGAGCGCATTTCGTCCTCCGGCGCGCATGGTATCACCAGTTGCGCGCTTGATGGGCGGCTACCGTCTCGGGCAAACTGGGCCGGTGAGAAGCGCGTCATTCCTGCTGCTCGCTGGGGTGCTCGGCCTTTCGGCGTGCGGCGGGCGCGGCGCGGTCGGCGATCCCTGCACCGCCAACAAAGACTGCTCGGGCGGGCTCGGCTGCGGCGCCGATCCATTTCCCGGCGGCTACTGCACCGTCGACTGCTCGGCGCAGAGCTGCCCGAGCGGCGTCTGCACGCCGATCGCCGGCGCCAGCTTGTGCCTGAAGGCGTGCACCTCGGGGAGCGACTGTCGCGACGGGTATCAGTGCTGGATGGGCGCCTGCACGCTGCCCTGCGCCGGCGACGGCGACTGCGGTACCGGCGCCCAATGTCTCGACGGCGCCTGCACGCCGTTTTCCGGCGCGCCGCTCGGCGCCGCGTGCGCCGTCTCGACCGATTGCTCGTCGCGCGTCTGCTTGAACGGCGCCTGCGCCGAGGGCTGCACCCGCGATCTCGGCTGTCCCGACGGCCAGACCTGCACGCTGAACGCAAGCGCGAGCACCCTCGAGCCGACCTGCGTTCCGCGCCGCGCCACCGCCGCGCCCGGCGCCGCCTGCGCCTCCGACGCCGATTGCGATCGAGGCTCGTGCCAGCTCGGCCTGTGCGTCGAGCTGTGCGTCACCAACCCCGACTGCCCGAGCGGAATGACCTGCAATCAGCTCGTCGCCCCGCTCGCGAGCGGCGCCACCCCCGGCTACCAGGGCTGCCTGCCCACCACCGGCACGATCGCCGTCGAGGCCGACAGCTTCGGATCTTTGCCGGTGCCTCAGACCGCCCAGTCGATGACGATCTACGCGCGCCTTCAGCCGTTCGACTTCAACAACGTGGTCGGCGTGCTCGCGCTCAGCGATCCGGCGGGCCAGATGGTCTACACGCAGCCGACCAGCATCGACGCGTTCTACGCGCTGCCGGTGCGCTACCAGCCCGCGGAGTCGTCGTCGGCGATGCTGGTGCCGAACTCGCCGGCGGTGGCGATGGCGCCCGGCGCCTGGCCGTTCACCGTCGGCTCCGAGAAGCTCGCCGCGATCGCCCACACCACTCTCTATTTCAAGCTCGCGCCTGAGCCGATCGCGAGCGGCACCGTCGATCTCAATTTCTATCTCACCGATCTGTCGGGCTCGTGCGCGCCGCTCACCGTCGCGAGCGCGCCCGGCCAGCTCGCGCAGGTGGTGACCGAGCTCAAACAGATTTATGGGCAGGTGAACGTCAACATCGGCAACGTCACCTGGCACGGCGCGAACGGCGCGATGAACACGGTGCAGATCCAGGCGCAGGACAATCAGCCGATGTTCCCCGATCTCGACAATGTCCTTCAGGCGGCGACCGCCAATCAGCCGACCACCGCCGGGCTCGACGTGGTGCTCTTGCGATCGATCACCTCGAACAGCACCGCCGGGCAGATCCTCGGCGTCGCGGGCGGCATCCCCGGCTCGCCGGTGCTCGGCACGCCGCACTCGGGCGCGGTGGTCTCGATCGCGGCCTACTGCTCGAGTGCCGATCTGCTCGCCGCGACCATCGCCCACGAGGTCGGCCACACCCTCGGCCTGTTCCACAACGTCGAGCAGGACGGCCACACCGATCCGCTCACCGACACCAAAGCCGACGGCAACAACAACCTCATGTACTGGCTCGAAGGCGACACCAGCAACCACCACCTGTCGCTCGAGCAGGGCCAGGTGCTGCGCAACGATCCGAAGGTGCATTGATGAAGACGCTCGCCGCGCTGGTGGTTTTCATTTCGCTCCCCGCGCTCGCTCAGCCGCGCTCGACCGCCACGCTCGACCGACTCTGTGGCGGCTACGAGCACGCGCCGAGCGCGGCCGAGGTGCGCGCGCTCGGTCCGGGCGCCGATCAGGCGCTGATCGATTACGCGACCGCCGCCTCGACCTCGCCGCTTCGCCGCCAGCGCGCGATCGCCGCGCTCGGTTTCGTCCCGTCGGTGGCGGCGCACCAGCTCCTCGTCGCGGTGCTCTCGGCCGAAGGGCGCGCGAGCCGCGGCATCGCGGTGCTCGACGTCGCCGCCGCGCTCTCCGCGCTCACTCCCTACGGTGCGCCGGCGCTCGCGACGGTGCTGCCCTATCTCACCCATCCTTCCGCCGACGTGCGGCAGGCCGCCGCGAACACGCTCGGCGCGCTCGGCCTCCCTTCCGCCGGCGGTGCGCTCGAGGCGCGGCTCGCAGTCGAGCGCGACCCGTCGGTGCGCGTCCATTTGGCCGCCGCCCTCGCGCGGCTGCGCGCCCGGTAAAGTTCGGTCAACCGAGCTTCTGGGACGATCGCGGCAGGTCCGCGCCGGAGATTAGTTGATCCGGCAATAGCCTTTCACACAGGTCTCATTCGCGGGGCACGATCCTGGAGTACAGACGACGTCCGTGAAGCAGCCCGATCCGCTGCCGGTTAGGAACCCGACGCACCGATCCACGTTCGGATCCTTGGTGGGGCAGCAATAGTCAGGCGGCGAGCCGACGGCGCCGCATTGTGATCCCCCAGTGCAGGTGGGTGTGCCGTAAAAGAAGTTGCTGCACGGCGAGGCCCCGAGACCATTCGAAATGCAACTGCTGTAGGTGAGGCCGTCGCTGCAACAGCTATTGCCAGGCGCGCAGTCGGCGGTGGTGACGCATTTCCACATCGACAGGTCGGGGTGCCCCGCGAGGTCGGTCGAGGCGAGGTCCGACGGGCCGCGACTACTCGACGCGAGGTCCAGTGGAGCGAGATCGGCCGACGCCAGGTCACCAGCGACGGAGAGATCGCTCGCTGTTGCGGAGTCGACGCCCCGATTCGCCGTGCCGCAGCCGACGGCGACTGCGACCAGTGCGCTCAGGCTGGCGCGGCCGAGCGCGCCGAGCTTGACGCCCGAAGTGAGGAGTAAAAGCCTCGCGGCAAGAGGCCTCGCGCCCGACAGTCGCGATGCTAGCGTCTGCATGGCTGTTTCATATGCTCCAATATTAACTCGCCAGGCGTTCCCTGCGCAGCCTACGAATCGTCGTCGTTTGAGTTGGGGTCCGCGTCGTCGGGAGCCGGCTCGCCGCCGCGGGGAGAGATGCCGAGCGCACGCATCTTCTTGTAGAGGTGGCTGCGCTCGAGGCCGAGCTCGCGGGCGGTGTTGGCGATGTGGTGGTGGTTCGACTCGAGCGCGGCCATCACGATCTCGCGCTCGGCGGTCGCCACCAGATCTTTGAGCGCCGCGCCCTTTTGCCAGCGGCCGCGCACCGGCTTGACGCCGGGCAGCGCGGCCTGCACCTCGGCCTCGGAGATCGTCGGGCCGGCGGCGAAGATCACCATCCGCTCGATGGTGTTCTCGAGCTCGCGCACGTTGCCCGGCCAATCGTGCTGCAAGAGGAGCGACATCGCCTCGGGCGCGACGCCGATCGGGCGCTGGCCATTGTTGGCGCACGCCTGGGCGAGGAAGTGCTCGACCAAAAGCGGCACGTCCTCTTTGCGCTCGCGGAGCGGCGGCACCTCGATCGGCACCACGTTCAAACGATCGTAGAGGTCGGCGCGAAACCGCCCCTTTTCGATCTCCTGCTTGAGGTCGCGGTTGGTCGCCGCGACCACCCGCACGTCGACGGCGATCGTCTCCGAGCCGCCGACCCGCTCGATCTCGCTCTCCTGGAGCACGCGCAAAACCTTGGCCTGCGCCGACGGCGTCATGTCGCCGATCTCGTCGAGAAACAGGGTGCCCGAGTGCGCCTGCTCGAACTTGCCGCGCCGCATTTGCGTCGCGCCGGTGAACGAGCCCTTCTCGTGACCGAACAGCTCGCTCTCGATCAGCTCCGACGGGATCGCCGCGCAGTTGAGCTTGACGAACGGGCCGTCCTTGCGCCGCGACAGCTCGTGCAGCGCGCGGGCGACCAGCTCCTTTCCGGTGCCGCGCTCGCCGGTCACCAGCACCCGCGCGTTCGACGGTGCGGCCTTGGAGATGGTGCCGATTACCCGCTTCATCCCCGGCCCCGAGCCGACCATCCACTGCCGGAGGTTCGCGCCCTCTTTGGCCTTGCGCTCGGCCTCCTCGCGCTCGAGCCGCGCCAGCTTGAGCGCGTTCTGAACCGTGATCAGCACCTTGTCGGTGGTGAGCGGTTTTTCGAGAAAGTCGCAGGCGCCGAGCCGGGTGGCCTCGACCGCCGTCGACAAGGTGGCGTTGCCGGACATCATCACCACCGGCAACGACGGGTGGGCGGCGCGCAGCTCGCGGAGCGCGGCGAGCCCGTCCATCTCCGGCATCGCCACGTCGAGCAGCACGCCGTCGAAGGCGCCCGCCTTGGCCTTGTCGAGCGCGATCCGTCCCGAGCCGGCGACCTCGACCTGATAGCCCTCGAGCTCGAGCGCGCGCCTGAGCGTCGATAAAATGTTCGGCTCGTCGTCGACGATCAACAGGGCGGGGCGCACCATTCGCTCATTATACGTCGGGCGCGGCGAGCGCCACCCTCACGATCCGACGATCACCGGATGGACACGCGGCGCGGCGGCCCGAGAAATCTGGCGAGGAGGTGTGAGCATGCGAGCACTCGCGGCGGTCGGAGCGATTGTGGCGTTGGGCGCAGGCGTGGCGATGGCGCAGATGCACAAGTCGGAGATGCAGAAGGTCGAGCTGCCGCAACAGCTCAAGTGGGGCGGCGTGCCGCCGGGCCTGCCGGGGGGCGCGCAGCTCGCGGTGCTGGCCGGCGATCCGGCGAACAAGGGCCTGTTCACCATCCGCATCCACGCGCCCGACGGCTACCGGGTCCTGCCGCACTCGCATCCCACCGACGAGGACATCACGGTGCTCAAGGGCACGTTGATGATGGGCCACGGCGCCGACTTCTCGCTCGCCAGCGCCGAGCCGGTGCCGGCCGGCGGGTTCGGGAGGATTCCCGCGGGCAGCAATCATTTCGTGCAGGCGCGCGGCGACACCATCATCCAGATCAGCTCGATGGGGCCGTTTCAGATCAACTACGTTCACCCGAGCGACGATCCGCGCCACAACCAATCGAAGCGGTAGCGCGGCTCAGATGCGGATCTGTTTCCAGCCGCCCTCGGCGAACTTCAAACCCATGATGGTGCACAAGAGAACGATATAGGCGAAGGCGCCCATCCACACGCCGAGCACGCCCCATCCCATCCGCACGCCGCAGATGTACGCGAGCGGCACCAGGCAGAAGAAGTGCAGCCCGAACTCGACGAACATGACGAACTTGGTGTTGCCGGCGCCGAACAGCGCCTGGGTGAACACGATCGCGGAGAGCACGAACGGGAGCAGCGCGCCGCAGATGCGCAGGATCGGCCGCGCCACCGCGATCACCTGCGCGTCCTTGGAAAAGACGTGCAGCACCGACTCGGGATAGAGGAAGACCAGAAGCCCGATCACCGCGGTGAAATAGACCCCGAGCTTGACCGACTCCCAGCCGTAGCGCTCCGCCAGCTCGGTTTGCTTGGAGCCCATCGACTGTCCGATCAGCGTCGCGGTGGCGGTGCCGTAGGCCATGCAGGCGGTGAAGAACAGCATCAAGATGATCACGATGTTCTGGGTGGCCGCGGTGTAGATCGCGCCGGTGCCGGCGTCGGCGTCGAGCACGCCGACGATCTTGAAGAACAGCCCGAAGCCCGACATCACGAACATGGTGGCGACCCCCGACGGGAGCGACAGCTTGGCGATCTCCCACTGCTGCCCGAGGTTCAGGTTGCGCAGCCGATAGACGTGATAGAGCGCGGTGTAGCGGCGCGGGCGGCCCTCTTTGCGATCGGCGGTGCCCCACACGCTCCAGATGATCATCAGCGCGAGGCCGAGATACGAGCTCGCCATCGACGCCACCGCCGAGCCGGTCACGCCCCAGCGCGGAAAGCCCCACATGCCGAAGATGAGCCCGAGGTTGAGCACCACGTTGACCGCGTTCATCACCAGCGCCGCGACCATGTGCACGTGGGTGTGGCCGAGCCCGTCGAACCAGCTCTTGTAGCTGATGGTCGTCACCATCGAGAGCACGCCGAGCATGCGCCACTGCAAGTAGGGCACACCGAGGCTGACGACGGCGGTGTTCTTGCTGAAGAAGGGGAACACGATGGGCGCGAAGTACCAACCCGCCAGCGACAGTGCCGCCGAGGTGGTGAACGCCACCAGCAGCGAGTTGAACATGACCTGCCCGGCCGAGCCGGTGTCGCCCTGTCCGATGCGCCGCGCCGTGAGCGCCTGCGTGCCGACGGCGATCGCCGAGAGAAAGCCGCCGACGGCCCAGAAGAGGATGAGCGCGATGCCCAGCGCC
>JANWLJ010000130.1 GCA_025450955.1 Polyangium sp. (in: bacteria)
CGCCGCCATTGCCGCCGCCGCCACCGCCACCGCTTTGGTGCAGGGCCGCCGCTTGCGCTTCGAGCTTTTTCACCTCGGCCGGATCGACGCCGGGCGCGAGCACCGTCGGCAACTTCTCGGCGCGCGCATCATAGGGCTTGCGGATCTCGCCGGTCAAAGACGGGGAAAACGGCAGGCGCACCTCGCGGCCATCGGCGACCAGCACCACCTCGGCGGCGCCCACGCGCTTCACCTGCGCGCCGAGCACGCGATCGCCTTCGCGGACGAAGTGGGTCTGTTTTCCGACGGAGTCGTCGAGCACCGCCACCACGCCCGAGCGATCGAGATAACGCAGCCCCGCGATTTGCGCCGCGGTGGCGACGGTGGGCGCCGCGGGCTGCGCCGGCGCCGCGATCGGCTTTACCGGCAGCGGCGCGATCGGAGCGGTCGGGGCCGGACCTTGCGCGACGGACGCCGGCGCCCGCGCTCGATGAACGAGCACCAGCCCAAGCGCGAGCCCGAGAATGCAGACCCCCAAGATTGCCGCGAGAAAAATCAGTGAACGTACTTTCGGTTTCATCGGCATGAGTGATAGCATGAACCTCCGTATTTCTACGTAAAGGAGATCCATGAGCCTCTCGACTCGCGCGCTCGTCGTCGCTCTGCTTTGCGCGGTTTCCCCGTCGGTCAGCGCCAACGTGGGCCAGCGCGACCGCGCCGGCTTCTCGATGGTCGACTCCAAGCCGGGCGGCGCGGTGGTCATCCCGCGCTACGCCACCCCGCCCGCGTTCACCGGAACCGGCGACGGCACGATGAACTACCCGGTCCTGCCCGCGGTGCTCTGGGACTTCAGCACCAAGACGGTCAAGGTGCCGGTCGAGACCTGGACGATCATCGCGACCACTCCGCTCACCTTCTCGGTCACCGGCAGCGTCTCGGGCGCGCAAGCGGCGGCGACCGTCAACGTCGACTACCAGACCTCATCGGGGATCGACTTCACCATCAACGCCGGCGGGACGCCGTTCGCGATCGGCGATCAGTTCACCTTCTCGATCGTCGACAAGCTCGACGCCGCCACGCTGCCGGGAGCGACCTCCTACACGCTCACCGACGACGGGTACCGAGTCGCTCCGGCGCCCGGCTTCAACATCAGCGGCTATTCGACCGCGCAGGTCGATTACCCGATGATCATCCGTGATGATGGGTATCTCTCGATAACCAACAACCCGAACACGCCCCCGAGCCTGCTCAAAAACTTCAATGCCACGCTGCCGGGCAATCAAGCGCTGCCCTCGCGCGACCTCAGCATGAGCGGCCAGATCGAGGACGTGATGCCGCTTTGGGACGATCTGCTGCCGAAATCGACCTCGAAGATTTGGGTGGCCACCGTCGGCCGCAGCGGCAGCCGCAACTTTGTCGTCGAGTGGGTGGACTTCGCGCACAAAGACGATCCCACCGCCTCGTACACCTTCGAGGTGGTGTTCTTCGAAAATGCGCGGCGGATTCGTTTTCAATATTTGAATATGGCCGACGGCACCAAGACCTCGGCCAACGGATCGACCGCCACCGTCGGGATTCAGAACACGCTCACCACCCTCTACGCCTACAACCAGTATTCGATGAACAGCGCTTCGCTGATGAATGGGCTGTCGATCGAATTCGGGATCGACACCGACGGCGATCGCCTGCCCGACGGCATCGAGGCGCAGTACGGCACGTTGCCGAACAACAAGTTCACCGACGGCGGATCGCCCGCGATCTCCGACGGCGCACAGCTCGCCGCCGGGCTCGACCCGACCAGCGCCGCCGACAACGCCAGCAAGAGCACCGACACCGACGGAGACAACCTCGTCGACGTGGAAGAGACCTATTGGGGGCTCAACCCGAACGCCAGGGACTCCGACGGCGACGGCATCCAGGACGACATCGAGCTCAACGGCGGCAGGACCAATCCGCTCATCGCCGACACCGACGGCGACGGGATCAAAGACGGCGACGAAGACACCAACAAGAACGGGGTCGTCGATTCCGGCGAGCTCGACCCGACCTTGTGGGACAGCGACGGCGACGGCGTCTCCGACGGCGACGAGCGGACCGAGACCACCGATCCGCTGCTGGCGACCTCGCGCCGGCTCTCGGCGGCGGTCACGCTCGGCAACGGCACCGCCTATACCACTCCCTCGGCGGTAGGCTCCAAGGGATACCTGCACCTGGCCTGGTATCAGCAGAACAGCACGACCAAGAAGGACAACACCGCGAACGATCTGTACGTGGCGCTGCTCGGTCCCGATGCGACGGCGGGCGCGGAGCCGTACAAGGTGCTGGTCGCCGCCACCCAGATCACGGCGCACACCGGCTTCGACGATCGCCCGCCGGCCATCGTCACCCTGCCCGGCACCGGCGCGATCGATCGGACCCTGATCCTCAATCACGCGAAGAACGGCGAGGCGTTTCTCACCGAGATCGATTTCAATCAGGCCGCGCGGGACGGCACCGCTTCGCTCTCGAGCACGCTGGTCGCGCACACGCGTCAGATCACCCTGCCGCTCGCGATGCAGCACGTCGCGATGAAGGCCGCCAGCGACGGCAGCTTGCAGGTGGTCTTCCTCGGCTCACCGCCCTCGTCGGCAAATCAAAATGGGGAGGGCTTGAGCCACCGCAAGGTCAATCGCGGGGTTTATTACCTGAAGCTGAGCGCCGCCGGAGATGTGCTGGTGGCGCCGACCGAGCTGTATGTGAAATCGCCGCCGGCGCACGGTCACATCTTTCCGCGCATTGATCTCGACAAGAGCGGCGACGTGCACGGCATCTTTCGCGCCGGCAGCTGCAACTGGACGATGGGGACAGCGGGCTGCTCGATCTACTATTTCAAGATCTCCGGCGCCGGCCAGGTGCTGGTGCCCGCCACCCGGCTACAGCTCGACGGCAACGGCGGCATCGACAAGGCGCCACAGCTCGCGGTCGCGCCGAACGGCAACATCGATATCGTCTACGCTTCGATCGCGCCGCGGCTGGTCAATAACAGCGGCGGTAACGTCGTCGGCCGGCCGATCTTGCTGCACGTGATCAGCTCGGTGAACAACCAGATCACCACCCTGGTGAACCAGAAGGTCCTCGTCGACGCCAGCCCGCCGCCGCCGGTCGCGCTCGACCCGAGCGCGCGGCTGGCGGTCTATCACGTGCCGGTGGTGGCGCTCGATGCCGGCGGCAACCTGCACCTGTTCGCCACCGAATATGGGAGCAACGGCAGCCACAACGGCTACTACTGGGTGTTCGATCCGAGCGGCGCCAGGAAGCTCGGCCCCTTCCAGATCGCCGGCGCCGACTCCTACGGCATCCCCGCGGTGAACGTGAGCCAGAACCGCGCGTTCATCAGCTATCACGCCGGCTCCTCCCTCACCACCGCGCGGAGCTTCGACTTCAGCGGGCTCGGTCTCGACGAGAGCGGCAACGCGCAGGTCCCGCCACCCACCGTCGGTAAGCTGACCCTCACCTCGGTCACGCCGAACGTGGGACCGATCGGCGGCAAGCTTTTGGTGACCTTGGTCGGCTCGCAATTTCTCTCGACGACGGTGCCGACCATCGGCGGCGTGACGCTCACCGGCGTGCTGCTCTACGATCCGGCGCACCTGGTCGCCACGCTCGACACCACGCCGCTTCAGCCCGGCGCCTACGACGCGACCGTGACCAACCCGAATGGCGACACCGCCACCCTGGCCGGCGCGTTCTACGTCGGCACGCCGCCGGATCTCGCCACCGTCAACGACGGATCGATGAACCCGCCGGCCGCCGATATGGGGACGACCAAGATGAGCAGCGGCGGATGCAGCTGTGACGTGAGCGGGCGCGAAGCGAACCTCCCGCTCCTGTCGCTCCTCGCCTTCGCGCTGCTCGCCTTCGCCCTGCGCCGCCGCGCTCGTCGCTAGCTAGCCCGACCCGCAACGCCTCCCCCCCAAGATCGCTAATCGGTCGTGCCGCCGTCGAGCGGCGCGAGATCCGCCGTGCCCATATCGGGCGAAGCCAGGTCGGGCATGCCGCCGTCGCCGGTCTCCATCGGGAACTGCGCCAGGCAGTCGGCGAGCTTCTGTTGGTTGATGCTGGCGGCGGGCAGGGCCGGCGGAGTGGCCAACTGAGCGTGCGAGAAGTCGAAGAGATCGAAGAGCGGATCGGCGTTGGCGTCGCGCTTGGTGAGCGCGCCGAGCTTGAAGCGCGCCTCGACGAAGCGAAGGATCGAGGTGTGATCGTAGATCGCGTGCGAGACGTGGTGGGCCTTGGCGTAGGGCGAGACGACGATGAGCGGCACCCGGAAGCCGTAGCGCGCGAAGTCGCCGGGAAGATCGCCCGCCCCAATATCCGGCGCGCTGTCGTCGGGCGCGCAGGCGGGCGGCGGCGGCACGTGATCGTAGATCCCGCCATTTTCGTCGAAGGTGATGAACAGCGCCGAGTGCGCCCACTGCGGGCTCGCGGTCAGCGCCGCCACCACGGTGGAGATGAACATCTGGCCCTCTTCGATGTCGCCGGGCGGATGGAAATCGGTGCGCGCCGAGCCCGACTTGTCCTCGAGATCGGGGTCGACGAACGAGACCGGCGGCAGCTTGCCCGCCTGCGCGTCGGTGAAGAATTGGGTGATCGGATTGAGGTTGCCGAAGTCCGAGGCCAGGCTGCCGACGAACACGCCGGGGCCGGGCGCGTTGGTGTAGTAGTCGATCCAGGGAATGCCCGCTTGATCGAGCGCGAGGAGGATGGTCGGGCGCACGTCGGTGAAGAGGATGTTCGAAGTGTGGCCGAAGCTGGTCGCCGCGTAGGCGAAATCGCGGTTGGGATAGGTCGGGCCGAGCACCGACGAGAAGTAGTGATCGCCGATCGAAAACGCGTTCGCCAGCGCATAGAAGTAGGGAAGGTCGTCGGCGGTGTAGAAGCCCATCGCGCGCTCGCCGTTCGGATCGTTGGCAATCACGAAGCCGTCGTTCTTGCCGTTGTCCCACTCGGTGTGGGCGCCGTCCCAGGAGTGGTCGGTGTCGGCGAAGCAGTAGGGCGCGAGGTGAGAGCGGGGAATCGGCTTGCCGGTCGCGTCGGGGTTGGTCACGTTCGCCGGCGCGACCTCGACGTCGGGCTGGCCCGCCTCGGGCAGCGCGCCGAGCAGGTGATCGAACGCGCGGTTCTCCATGATGAGGATGACCACGTTGTCGATCGGGATCTCGCCGGCGAGCGGCGCGTCTTTGGCGAGCGAGAGGCCGGGCAAGGTTCCGGCGGTGAACTGGCAGGCGGCGCGCGCCTGGGCCGCCTCGTCGGCGCTCAAGTGAGAGCGCGGACCGACGTCGGGACCGCCGCAGCCGGCGACGCCCAGGAAAACTGCGAGGCACCCGGACAGTAGGCTATCGCGACGCATGGCTCACCCTAACACGATGAGGTAGATTGGGCGCGTGGAGCCGAGGCCTCTGTTCATCCTCTCCGACGCGACCGGCGAGACCGCCGAGAAGGTGGTCCGCGCCGCGCTGCTCCAGTTCAACAGCGTGCCGGTCACCGTGCGGATGTACACCCGGGTGCGGCTCGAGGCGGAGATGCGCGCGATCATCGCCCGCGCGCAAAAAGAGCAGGCGTTGGTGGTGTTCACCGTCGTCTCGACCGCGCACCGCGAGCTCTTACGGCGGCTGTGCGACGAGGAGAACGTCGACTCGGTCGACCTCATCGGCTCGCTCATGGCCAAGCTGTCGAGCTATCTCGGCGCGCAGCCGAAGGGCGTGCCCGGCCTGCTTCACACCATCGGCGACGAATATTTCCGACGCGTCGAAGCGGTCGAGTTCACCGTGCGCAACGACGACGGACGCGAGCCGCGCAACCTGCCCAAGGCCGACATGGTGCTGGTCGGGATCAGCCGCACCTCGAAGACGCCGCTGTCGACCTTCCTCGCGCAAAAGGGGCTCAAGGTCGCCAACGTTCCTTTGGTGCTCGGCATCGAGCCGCCCAAGGAGCTGTTCGAGATCCAGCAGGAGAAGATCTTCGGGCTCACCATCAAGCCCGAGGCGCTGCTGCAAATTCGGCAGGCGCGGCTCAAGCACCTCGGGATGCCGCCCGACACCAGCTACGGCCAGCGCGATCACATCACCCAAGAGATCGCTTACGCGCAGTCGCTGTTTCGCGAGCACCCGTCGTGGCCGGTCATCGACATCACCGGCAAGGCGGTCGAGGAGACCGCCGCCGACATCCTGCGGATCAAAAAAGATCGCGACGCGCGGCGCGCCGATCCGAGCGGCCCGATCCGAACCGGCCCGATCAGGACCGGAGGGTGAACGCGAAGATGAGCTGCGCGAGGTAGTAGAGCGGCAGTCCCCAGGCGCGATTCGCGAAGCTGCGCCCGACGAAGCGATCGCGCGCGACCGACAGATCCGAAAAATAAAATGCGATCGCGCCGGCGATCACCAGCGGCGCGCGGGTGCCGAAGGCGGCGGCGACCATCAGCGAGATCACGATCAAGTAGGCCGAGGCCGCCGCGCGCAAGGCCGGCTCGGCCCGCGCGACCAGCGGCCGCCCGACGAGCGCGCCCAAGACCGCCATCGCGATGAGCGCGAGCGCTGCCGAAAGGGGCGCGATCCCGCGCACCGCGAACGCGCCCAAAAAAGCGAGGTGCGCGGCGAGAAACGCGACCAGCCCCGAGAGAAACGCCGCCTTTTTGCGCCCGAGCAGCAGCACGTCGCCCAAAAACGAGAGCGCGAGCGCGAGCAAAAGCGCGCGGCCGTAGCGTGACGAGAGCGCGCCGAATTCGAGCGCGGCGACGAGAAATCCCGCCGAGGCGAGCGGCTTGGCGATCCACCTGAGCGTGCGCTCTTCGCGCCACTCGCCGACGAGCAGCAGCGCGAGCGCGAGCGCGGTGAGCGCCACCCCGATCATCTGCGTGCGGCCACTAATGACGGGCGAAGAGGACGATGAGCAGGATGGTGATCAGCACCAGCGCGCCGAGCGCCACGCCCACCACCAACAGCCCCTTTTGCACCGCGGGGCGATCGTAGCCGTGCCGCTCGCTCTCGAGCTGCGCGATCGCGGCCTCGCGCGCGTTGACCCCGCTCTTGAGCTCGTCGATGCGCTGATAGAGCGTGACCAGCCGCGGATCTTCGACGCGGTTCAGGTTGAGGAGCGTGCCGGCGGCGACGAAGCGCTGGCTCATCTCGCGCTCGGCCCCGTCGCGCTCGCCCTCGGCGCGCCGCTTGTCGGCCTCGAACGCGGCCAGGGTGCGCTTGTGGGCGGCGAGCGCCTCGGTGAGCTCCTTGCGCTTGAGCCCGATCGCCGCGCGCCCGTCGACCACCTGGCGGGTGAGCGAAGAGATCGGCCCATCGAGCGCCTCGACTTTCGAGCGCGCCTCGTCGCGGGCGGGAATCAGCGAGGTCGCCTCGCGCCTGGCCGCGTCCGCCTCGGCGCGCGCGTTGGCGGCGGTGTTCGGGCCTCCGCCCTTCTCCGGCGGCGTCGACTCGGCCTTGACCGCGCGCGCGTCGGCCTGCGCGGCGCGCTTCTCGGCGGCGCGGATCTCCGAGTCGAACTTGGCGCGCACCGCCTCGTGCGAGCGCCGCTCCTCGCCGCGCTTCTTGAGCTCGTCCTCGGCGCCGCGGATCTCCTGCTCGCGGCTCGCGACCTCGGTGTTCCGCTCCGCCTCGTCGGCGAGCCACCGCTCGCGCTCCTTCTCGGCGTTGGCGTCGGCGTCGAGCATCGCCGCCTCGGCCCGGGCGCGCCGCTCCTCTTCGTCGCGCACCCGCTGCATCTCGCCCGCGATCGCCGGCGCGTCGAGCTCGGCCTCGCGCGCCGCCCGTCCGAGATCGCGCAGCACCGTGTCGAGCTGCCGCTGATCGCCATGGAGCAGCGTGCGAATGCTCTTCTGCGCCTTCTGCCGCGCCCAGATCGCGCGCGCGAGCGGCACCAGGTACTTCACCGCTTCGAGCACCTTGCCGCTCGGCACTGGCGGCATCGGCGGCACCACCATCGTGGTCACCGACGAGGGCTGCTGCGCCAGCGCCGTTTGCGAACGCGGGACCAGCGCCTCGCCGCTCGCGTCGAAGCGGTCGGAGCGTTTGGGCGGCGGCGGCAGCGCCACCCCCGTGTCCACCTGCTCGTCGCCGATCACCAGCGGATTGGAGTCGATGGTGTCGACGAGCGGCGTCGGCTCGGTGAGCCCGTCTTCGTCTTCGTCCGCGGGCGGCCGCGGCTTCGAGATCGCCTTGCGCGAAGCGGTGGGCGAAGCGATGGTCGGCGCGATCGGCGAGACCCCGCGCGGCTGCGTGCTCTTGACCGCGCTCGCGGCGGCGGCGATGTTGAGCGGCTTGGTCTGGCGTCGCGCGCTGTCGGGCTCGGGTCCGCGCGGCGCCGGCCGCGACTCGGGCAGCTTGCTCGGCGCGGTGACCGGATCGATCGCCGGCAGCCCGAGTAGGGTGCTGGTGGTGGTCTGCTGCACCATCGGCGGCGCCTGCACCGAAGTGGTCGCGTCGTCGGAGACCGACAGATCGCGCGGCGCGTGCTCGGCGGGCTGCTCGAGCGGCCGGCCCGTTGGACGCGCGGCGGGCGGCGGCGGCTCGATCGGACGCGAGCGCGGCGCCGGCCGGGCCGGCACCTTCGGCTTGAACACCGGAGTCGGCGGCGCGGTGCCGGAGTGGCTCGGCGGACGGGGCGGCGGCGTGCGCGGCGCCGACAGACGTTTGCCGCAATGCCCGCACTCGCGGGCGTCGTCAGCGTTCTCTTGCGCGCAGAAAGGACAGAAGCGCATACCGGGCGGTCAATACTAGTTCAAGGTGCTGCCGAGGGCGAGATATACCTGAACCGCCTGCGACTCGAAACCGTCGGCCACATCGACGCCGATGAGCGGCAGCACCACCCCCTTCAAGTACATGCGGATCCC
>JANWLJ010000131.1 GCA_025450955.1 Polyangium sp. (in: bacteria)
CGACCAGCGCCGCCTCGTGGACGAGCAGCGTGGTGTCGCCGGCGCGGTTGGTGAGCGGGTCCATGCAGGTGTCGCCGTGAAACCAGGGCTCGCGGAGCTGCACCGTGAGCGTGCGCGCGCCCATCGGCAGCTCGGGCCCGATCTCGGCGAGCGACTCCTTGACCGAGCGCACGCCCCAGCTCAAAAGAAAGCGCGAGCCGGGCAGCGTGGTCACGTCGGCCTGCCCTTCCCAGACGTGCTCGGCGTCGGCGGTGGCGACGCCCGCCTCGGTGAAGAAGGCGCGGATCGACTCGCGCTCGGCCTGACGATGCTTCACCGACATCTTGGAGACGAGGAAGCGAAAGCGATCGCCGTTTTTGAACAGCGCGCCGGCGTTGGCGGTGTAGATCATCCCGGTGAGCGGCGGGCTCGCGTCCTTCGGCGGCGGCATCACCAGGATGCGCCCGCCGGCGCGGCTGATCGCGTCGCAGAGGGTGAGCCACTCCTTCATCGCCTGGCGGGGATTGGTCGCCGCCCGGCCCTTCGAGCGAAAGTTTTCGCCGCCCCGGATCTGCCAGGCGGGCGGCGGATAGGACATGAGAAAGGTCGCGCCCATGAAGAGCGACGCTAGCACAGAGCCGCGGGGCGCGCAGGTTGTGGTAGCGTGCCGTCGGTGGGTGCGAAATTCGGCGGGCTCATTTCGCTGGCGCTCCTGTGCGCGCTCGGGGGCGGGTGCGGCCATCCGCGGCAGGGCCACGATCTGTGCGCGAGCCTCGGCGCGGCGGGCTGCGTGACCGGCGAGGACGTCGCGTTCACCTGCATAGGCGGAGTCTATCGCGAGACCAAGTGCGACGACGGCGAGCGCTGCGCGGCGGGCGCCTGCCGCCCGGTGAGCTGCACCCCGAGCCTGTTTTTTTGTGACGGCTCGTTCGCCGACGTGTGCGATGCGACCGGCACGCTCGAGACCCGCACCGACTGCGCCGCGACCGGCGCCGACTGCGTGGTGCAGGCGAGCACCGCCGCTTGCGTCACCCGCACCTGCGCGCCCTCGACCACCTACTGCGCGCCCGACGGCAGCGAGGTGCGCAAGTGCGCGCCCGACGGAATGAGCTTCGAGGTGGTGCAGTCGTGCAGCGATTCGGCCGGGCGCGGCAACCACTGCGTCGGCGCGACCTGCATCGATCGCTGCGCGCTCCTCGAGGCGCAGGATCGCTCGACGCTCGGCTGCCGCTTCGCCGGCGCGGCCGAGAGCGCGCAGCCCGAGGTGGTGATCGCCAACCCGCAGCCGGATCTGCCGGCGCAGGTCACCATCGCCAACGCCGGCGCGGGCGGCTCGCCGATGACCAAGGTGGTTCCGCCGGGCGGATCGCTCGCGATCGCGTGGACCGCCACTTTTTCGAGCGGATCTTCCGTCGCGGCGCGCGCGCTCTACGTCACCGCCAGCGTCCCCATCTACGCCTGGCTGAACGAGCCGAGCGCCAACGTCGCGCTCTTTCCCGAGCACGCGCTCTCGACGAGCTATCTGGCGGGGCTCGATGCCGGCGCCAATCAGCTCCTCTCGGCCATCGCCACCGTCGACGGGACGCAGCTCACCGCCACTGTCACCTCGGCGGTCGCCGCCGGCCCGGGCGTCGCTGCCACCTCGGCCGGCGGGACGCTGACGGCCACGCTCGATCGCGGCGACGTGCTCACCCTCGCCTCGTCGGGCTCGCTCGACGGCAGCCGCGTGCAGGCGACCGCGCCGATCGCGGTCACCCTCGCCTCCCCGTCGGGCGCGCTCGCGCTGCCGGGCGCGGACACGCTCGGCCGCGAGGTGATCGTCCCCGATCCCGCGCTGGTGATCGCGCGCGACGCGGCCACCGTCACCACCGAGGTCGAGGGCACGCTCACGCTCGCCGCCGGCGCCGAGGCCACGCTCGCCGGAAATGAACGGATCTCCTCGACCGCGCCGATCCTGGTCATCGATCAATTGGGCGGGCGCGAGGTGGTGCCGCCCGTCGAGCAGCTCCGCACCACCAGCTTTCCCTCCTGGGCGAGCGGCGCTTCGGTGACGGTGCAGCTGATCGCGCCTCAGCCGCTCACCGTCGCGGGCGGGGGCGCGAGCTATCCGCTCCCGGCGAGCGGCTCCTTCGCGAGCGGCTCCTTCGGCTTCACCCCGCGCCTGCTCTCGGCGCCGATGCCCTTTTTCGCCTTTTTTCGCAACAACACCGATATCGCGCCCGGCGCCTTCGGGCTCGCTCTTTTGCCCTGATTTCGTGTTTCTGCCCGTTGCCCGAGGGCGGGTACTCCATTACGCTCGCGCCGCGTGAAGTTCTCGTTCACACAGGCCGCGCGATACACCGCGCTGGTGCTCTTGGTGCTGGCAGGAGCCGTGCTCCTCGTCGCCGGCGGGGTGCGCTATCTGCCCGCGCGCGGCGAGATGCCCGCCGAGGTGCGCCACCTGCCGGTCTATGCGGCGTGGTCGTTTCTGCGCATGCTCATCGCCTATTTCTTCGCGCTCGCGTTTTCGATTCCCTACGGTTTTCTCGCCGCCACCAACAAGCGCGCCGAGAAGGTGCTGCTGCCGCTGCTCGACATCCTTCAGTCGGTGCCGGTGCTCGGCTTCTTTCCCGCCGCGGTCTTCTTCTTCGTCAGCCTGACCCACGGCTCGCGCCTCGGCGTCGAGATGGCGTCGATCTTTCTCATCTTCACCTCGCAGGCCTGGAACATCGCGTTCGGCTGCTACGAAGCGCTCACCACCATTCCGCAGGACTCGTTCGACGCGCTCGCCTCGCAGGGCGTGCACGGCTGGCAGCGCTTCCGCATTCTCTATCTGCCCGCGTGCGTGCCCAAGCTGGTCTACAACTCGATCCTCTCCTGGGCGGGCGGTTGGTACTTCCTCATCGCCTGCGAGATCATCAGCATCGGCCCGACCGAGGCGGCGCTGCCCGGCCTCGGCAGCTTCCTCAAGCGCGCCGCCGCCGAGGGTCGGGTCGGCCTGACGCTCACCGGGATCGCGGTCCTGATCGCGATCGTGGTGGCGATGCATCTTTTCATCTGGCGGCCGCTCGAGTCGTGGTCGGAAAAATTTCGTTACGAGTTCGCCGCCTCGACGGTGGCGCCGTCGCGCCTGTTGGTCTTTTATCGCGAGCTGCGCCTGGTGGCCTATATCGGCCGCACCGCGCGCCGCCTCGCCGCCTACGTCGCCCGCCAGAAGATTCGGCTGTTTCCGCCGCGCCAGGTGATCGCCGATCTCGAGGCGCTGCCGCCTCTGTGGCGCCGGATCGTCGGCCGCACCATCGGCATCCTCGCCAGCGCGTGCGCGCTCTACATCCTGGTGCGCGCCGGGATGGCGCTGGTGGTGGTGCTCCGCCCGCCGTGGCCGCACCAGGCGTGGATGATTCCGGCCGCGCTCGGCGCCTCGTTTCTGCGCCTGCTGGTCGCCTATATTCTGGCGCTCGCTTGGACCATTCCGGTCGCGGTGTGGGCCGGCAATCGCCCGCGCGCGATGCGGATCGTCGGCCCGTTCGCGCAGATCGCCTCGTCGGTGCCGGCGACCTCGCTGTTTCCGTTGATCGTGATGTTCGCCATTCACCATCGCGGCGGCACCAACATCGCGGCGGTGCTGCTGGTCCTCACCGGAATGCAGTGGTACATCCTCTTCAACCTGCTCGCCGGCGTGCACGCGATCCCCGGCGATCTGAAGGAGGCCACCCGCTCGCTCGGCCTGACCGGCTGGCGCGCGTTCAAGACGCTCACCCTGCCCGCGATGCTGCCCTCGCTCATCACCGGATCGATCACCGGCTGGGGCGGCGGCTGGAACGCGCTCATCCTCTCCGAATATCTGCCGTACGCCGGAAAAGTATATTCGGTGCTCGGCATCGGCACGCTCCTGCAAGAGGCGACCGTGCCGCCCGGCAATCAGGCGATGATGGTGCTTTCGCTGGTGGCGATGGTGGTGGTGATCCTGCTTCTCAATCGCTTCTTCTGGCGCCGCATGTACAACTGGGCGGCCGACCTCTATAAGATCGAGTACTGACCATGCCCGCGATCATCGAGCTCGAGCACATCACCAAGATCTACCCCCGCCCCGAGGGCGAGTCGCAGATCCTGGCCGACGTGTCGCTCGAGGTAATGGACGGCGAGGTGCTGGCGGTGGTCGGCCCGTCGGGCTGCGGCAAGTCGACGCTCCTGCGGATCATCCACGGGCTCATTCCCCCCTCGGCCGGCGTGGTGCGCTTCGCCGGGCGGGCGCAGGACGGGATCAATCTCTCGTGCGGGATGGTCTTTCAGTCGTTCGCGCTATTGCCCTGGCTGACGGTCGAACAGAACGTGATGGTCGGCCTCGAGGCGCGCGGCCTCGACGACGAGACCTGCCGCAAGCGGGCGATGAAGTACATCGACAAGGTCGGCCTCGACGGCAACGAAGAGGCCTACCCGCGCGAGCTGTCGGGCGGGATGAAGCAGCGGGTCGGCCTGGCGCGCGCGCTCGCGGTCGAGCCGAAGGTGCTGCTGATGGACGAGCCGTTCAGTGCGCTCGACGCGCTCACCTCGATCAACCTGCGCGAAGAGCTGATCGATCTGTGGGGCGATCCGGCGCTCCCCGTCGACACCATCGTGATCGTCACCCATCTCATCGAAGAGGCGGTCGAGCTCGCCGATCGGATCGTCGTGCTCGCCTCCAACCCCGGACGGATCGTCGAGAGCATCAAGGTGGAGCTGCCGCGGCCGCGCGAGCGCAAGTCGCCGGAGTTCTCCGCCCTGGTCGATCGCGTCTTCTCCCTGATTGTGTAAAATGGGCCAAATATGCCGATAGAGCCGTTACCTTCGACGGGAATTTCCAAGGTCCTCGGGCTGTGCGAAATCCTCGACGACCACCAGGGCAAGGAGGACGTTTATCGCCTGGCGCAGGACCTCCATATGCCGTTTGGCGAGCTCTTGCTCGTCATCAAAGGCGCCGAGATGCTCGGGATGGTCGAGACGCCGGGCGGCGACGCGGTCCTGACTCCGCTCGGCAAGCGCGCGCTCGAAAGCTCGATGAACGAGAAGAAGGCGCTGCTTCGCCAGGCGATGCTCAAGCTCAAGGTGTTTCAGCACGTGCTCAAGCTGCTCGAGAACGCGCAGGAGAACGAGGTGCCGGCCGAGGTGATCCTCGAGGAGCTCGCGGTGCTCTTGCCGCAGGAGCAGCCGCGCCAGCTCTTTACCACCCTGCTCAACTGGGGGCGGTACGGCGAGATCTTCGGCTACTCGCGCGACACCGATCAATTCTATTTGCAGAAGCCGGAAAAGACCCCGTAGCGCGTCCGGTGGCTGGCCGATTGGCCGGCTACCGGCTTGCCGATGGGCCGGCCGGCGTGCGCTCGCATCAGCGAAACGCGCGATTTATCCGCATCTGAGTAAGAGCTGGCGATTGGCACCGTATGTGCTGAGCGGCCGGACGCCATGCGAACCCTCATCGCTCTCGCCACCCTTCTCGTCTCCACCGTCGCCCTCGGCGCGCCGCTTCCGGCCCGCAGCGGCCAGACGGTCCGCATCGCGATCGCCGGCCACCGCCAAAAAGGGATCGGCCTGCGCGCCGACTCGGGCGGCTGGCGGCTCGCGCTCGCCGGCTGCGCCGAGGCGCAGCTCGCCGAGGTCTCCGACGTCACCGACGGCGCGACCCCGAGCAAGTGGCGGGTGTACGTGGCGGGCGGCGCGCTCCGCTTCAGCGCGCCGCGCTTTTTGCCCGGGCACGCCTATCGCGTCGAGCTGCGCTCGGGCCAGACCGGCTTCATCTATCTCTACCCGCCCGCCGGCAAAAGCGCGCGCCAGCGGATGATCTTCTCCGACGAGGACGCGGCGACCGACCCCGCGCCGGCCGGCGTCACCGACGACGGAATCGCCATCGCCCCCAAGGGCGTTCTCTAGCAGAGGGAGGCTTCCCGCCTCCCCTCGCCGCTCGCTTCCCGCGCGAGAAATTGATTTTCAGCCTCCGCAAGGCGCTAGACTTTCGGGCGTGATCTCCCGGCGCCGCTTTCTTCGCACCACCCTTGTCGGCGGGCTGCTCCTCGGCGGCGCGGCCACCGTCGGGCGGCACCTGTCGGGCTATCACCTCGCGCCCGAGCTGGCCGGGCGCCTCAAGTCGCTCACCCCGAAGGAGTACCTGATCTTCGACGCGGTGGCGCGGCGGATGCTCGCGCCCGACGGACCCGACGCGCCGGGCGCCGAAGAGGTCCAGGCCGCGCTGTTCGCCGACGGCTATCTCGCCCGCCTCGACGAGGGAATGCAGAGCGACGTGCGCGCGCTCCTTCAGCTCGTCGAGCACGGCTCGTTCCTGTTTCGCCCGCGCTTCTCGCGCTTCACCCACATGAGCCCGGCGGAGCAGGACGCGACGCTCGCCGATTGGGAGACGAGCCGCCTCTCGGTGCGGCGGCAAGGTTTCCAAGCGCTCAAGACCCTGGCGCTCCTCGGCTACTGGCGCGACGATCGCACCTGGCCGCTCATCGGCTACACCGGACCGACGCTGCCCGAGCGATCGCGAGCGAAGCTCGAATGAGCGCGCCCGGCGAGATCGTCCACGGCCGCAGCCTCGATCGTCCGGTCGAGCTCGAGGCCGATCTGGTGGTGGTGGGCACCGGCGCCGGCGGCGCGATGGTGGCCCGCGAAGCGGCGCGCGCCGGCCTGCGCGTGGTCGCGCTCGAAGAGGGCGCGCACTCGACCCCGCGCGACTTCACCCAGCGCGAAGACGAGATGCTGCCGCTCCTCTTTCAAGACGCCGGCGCGCGCACCACCACCGACGGTGCGGTGACCGTGCTGCAAGGCCGCGGCGTCGGCGGCTCGACGGTCCACAACACCAACCTCTGCAAGCGCGCGCCCGCCGAGGTGCTCGACGGCTGGAACCTCCCCGGCTGGAGCGCACGCGAGCTCGCGCCGCACTCCGAGCTCGTCGAGCGCGAGCTCGAGGTGAGCCGGATGGGCGAGGCCGATCTCAACCGCAACAACGCCCTTCTCCGTCGCGGCGTCGAGAAGCTCGGTTGGAAGGGCGGGATGCTCTCGCACAACCGGGTCGGCTGCGTGCGCTCGGGCTTCTGCGAGCTCGGCTGCGCCTTCGACGCCAAACAGAACGCGCTCAAGGTGCTGGTGCCCGAAGCGGTGCAGGCCGGCGCGCGCGTCTTCTCCGACTGCCGCGGCGAGCGAATCCTCGTCGAGGGCGGTCGCGCAGTCGGAGTGACCGGCCACGCGCTTTCGGCCGACGGCCGTCCCGGCCCGAAGCTGACCGTGCGCGGCGCGGTGTGCCTGTCGGGCAGCGCGGTCGGCTCGGCGCGCCTCGCGCTCGCAAGCGGCCTGCCCGATCCCGAAAATCGCGTGGGCCGCACCTTGCGCCTCCATCCGGGCGCGGCGGTGGCCGGCATCTTCGACGAGGTGGTCGAGGGCTGGTGGGGCATCCCGCAGAGCTACGAGTGCACCGAGAAGCTGCGCTTCGACGCCGCCGCCGGCGACGACCGCACCTGGATCCTGCCCGCCTTCGCCCACCCGATCGGCTTCGCCAGCGCGATGCCCGGCTTCGGCGCCGCCCACATGCGCCGCATGCGAAAATATCCGCACGTCGCGATCTTCGTCGCCATGCTCCACGATCGCTCCTCGGGCCGGGTCGCGCTAAAGCGCGGTCGCCTGCAGATCAGCTACGCGCTCACCTCCGAGGATCAGCGCGCGCTCCTCTCCGGCATGCGCGCCTGCGCCGAGCTGATGCTGGCCGCCGGCGCCCGTCAGGTGATGGTGCCGTTCGCCGAGCCGCTCGAGCTCACGCGCGCAAGCGAGCTCGACGCGATCCCGCGCCACGGCTATCGCCCGCTCGATCCGCTGCTCACCGCGGTGCACCCGATGGGCACGCTGCCGCTCGGGACGGTCACCGACGAGCAGGGCCGCTTCCGCGGCGTCGGCCGGCTGTGGGTCGCCGACGGCAGCCTGTTCCCCACCAGCCTCGGCGGCCCGCCTCAGCTCTCGATTTATGCTGCGGCGCACAAAGTGGCCGGCCACCTGATCGCGGAGCTGCGCGGGTGAAGCGGCTCGCGCTCCTTCTCCCGCTGCTTCTGAGCTGCGCCGACGCGCGCGACGTCTTTCGTCCCTACGTCCCCGATCCGGCGCAGATTCGCGCGGTGCTCGCGCAGAAGTGGCCGACTCCGCCGTTCGACACCGCGATCGTGCTCGGCTGCCCGGCCCGTCTCGACGGCGCGCCGTCGCTCTGCCAGCGCTGCCGGGTCAAGACCGCCGTGCGCGCATATCAAAAAGGCGTGGTGAAGAACCTGATCTTCTCCGGCGCCGCCGCCCACTCGCCCGCGGTCGAGGCCGAGGTGATGGCGCGCCTCGCGCTCGCGCACGGGATTCCCGCAGCTCACGTCTTTCGCGAACAGCGAGCGCTCACCACCTGGCAGAACCTGCGCTTCTCGCTCGAGATCATGCGCGCGCACGGCCTGTCCACCGCGCTCGTCGTCTCCACCGCCGAGCACCTGCCGCGCTCGCGCCGCATCGCCCGCTTCTGGGGCTTGGACGATGCGCACGCCGGCTACGAAGCGTGCGATCTCGATCTGCCGCGCAAGCTCGACGAGCCGGAAGACGCGCTCCTGCCCGCGCCCGAGACCGGCGCCGCCGCCGAGAACCCGAGCGGCTTTCGCTGACGGCACGCTTCTACTATAACGGCTCCACATGCCGAACCGTCTGGCGCAAGAGACCAGCCCGTACTTGAAGCAGCACGCCGACAACCCGGTCGACTGGTGGCCGTGGAGCGAAGAGGCGCTCGCGCGCGCCAAGACCGAGGACCGGCCGATCCTCCTCAGCATCGGCTATTCAGCGTGCCACTGGTGCCACGTGATGGCCCACGAGTCATTCGAAGATCCCGACACCGCCGCGCTGATGAACGAGCGCTTCGTCTGCATCAAGGTCGATCGCGAAGAGATGCCCGACGTCGATCAGATCTATCAGCAAGCGCTCCAGCTCCTCGGAGAAAACGGCGGCTGGCCGCTCACCATGTTCCTCACCCCCGACGCGACGCCCTACTTCGGCGGCACCTATTTCCCCAAGCAAGAGGGCTACGGCCGCCCGTCGTTCAAGCGACTCCTCACCGCGCTCTCGGATGCCTACCGCACCCAGCCGGACGCGGTCGCCGACAACGCGCGGCAATTTCGCGACGGCCTGGCGCAGCTCGCGCGTCACGGCCGCTCGCCCGACGCGGGTGCAGCCGGCAAGCTCGATCCCGACAGCATCGATCGCGCCGCCACCCGGCTGGCGATGCGGATGGATCGTCGCGAGGGCGGCTTTCAGGGCGCGCCCAAGTTTCCCAACCCGAAGGCGCTCGAGCTCCTGCTGCGCGGCGCCAAACGGGCGCGCGCCGCCGGCGATCCCGACGCGCCCGAGCTCTTGCGCACGGTGACCCTCACGCTGCGCAAGATGGCCGAGGGCGGCATCTACGATCAACTCGGCGGCGGTTTCGCGCGCTACTCGACCGACGCGCGCTGGCTGGTGCCGCACTTCGAAAAAATGCTCTACGACAATGGCCAGCTGCTCCGGCTCTACGCCGAGGCCTGGCAGCTCACCTCCGAGCCGATCTTCGCGCGGGTGATCCGCGAAACCGCCGCGTGGCTCGAACGCGAGATGCGCGGCCCCGAAGGCGGCCTCTACACCGCGCTCGACGCCGACTCCGAAGGCGTCGAAGGCAAGTACTACGTGTGGACCCCCGCCGAGCTC
>JANWLJ010000132.1 GCA_025450955.1 Polyangium sp. (in: bacteria)
GCGAGCCGCGCGGTCTGCTCCTCTTCGACCCGTTTGCGCTCGGTGAGATCGCGCGCGACCTTGGCGAAGCCGACCAGCTGGCCGCGCTCGTCCTTGATCGCGCTCAAGACGATGTTGGCCCAGTAGCGCGTCCCGTCTTTGCGCCCGCGCCAGCCGAGGTCTTCGAAGCGGCCGGTGCGCGCCGCCTCCTCGAGCTCCATCTCGCACTTGCCGGCGCGGACGTCCTCTTCGGGATAGAAGATCGAAAAATGTTTGCCGAGGATCTCGTCGGCCGGGTAGCCCTCGATCACCTCCGCCGCCGGGGTCCAGGTGGTCACCCGCCCGGTGGGATCGAGCATGAAGACCGCATAGTCCTTGATGCTCTCGATGAGCAGCTGAAGGCGCCGCTCGCTCTGCCGGCGCTTCTCCACCTCGCTCCGCCTCGCCTCGCGATACAGGCGCGCGTTGTCGACGGCGACCGCGGCGCGCCGGGCCAGCTCCTCGGCGATCACCACGTCGTCGTCGTCGAAGCGGCGCGAATTTCCCGACAGCATCAGCGAGATCACGCCGAGCGTCTTGCCGTGGGTCAGCATCGGCACGATGATGCAGGAGCTGCAGCCGAGGGCGCGCAGGATCTCGAGGTGCCGCGGGTCTTGCGCCGCGGCCTGCAGGTCCTTGTCGGCGACGTGGCGGTGCAGGCTGGCGCGGCCGCGCACCAGCGTCGATAGCTGATCGCCGGACCGGTGGGCGTCGGGCGGATAGCGGCCTTCGTACTCGCGCGCGATGAGCGCGAGCCGCTCGTCCCGGTGGACCACCGCGGCGCGCTCGAGCCGCCCGTTTTCCCCGCGCACCGCGACGGTGCACCAGTCGGCCAGCTCGGGAACCACGATCTCGGCGACGCGACGGAGGGTCTGCTGATAGTCGAGCGACTCCGCGAGCGCGAGGCTCGCCTGCACCAGGAGATCGCTCCGTCGCTGCTGCGCCTGCGCGCGCGCGAGCGCTTCGCTCCGCTGTCGCTCGGCCTGCTCGCGTTCGCGCAGCGCCTCGCGCAGGGCGGCTTCGAGCTCCTTGCGATGCGCGACCTCGTGCTCGAGCGAGCGGGCGCGCTCGGCGATCGCGCGGATCTCGGGCCAGCGCGGCGCGGCCGGCTCCGCCTCTTCGATCGACTCGAGGGGAAAGACGTGGGTGTGGGCGCGGCAGATCTCGTCGAAGGCGGCCTGGTCGCTGCCCTTCCAAAAATTGCCCATCACGTACGCGCACAAGAGCGAAAACGGATGCACGCGCGCGAGCTCGTTCCACATCGATTCGAGCGAGAGCGCGGCGCTGCGCTCGCCGGATTGCCAGAGCAGATCGACCATCTCGCCGTAGGCGCGCATCGGACGATCGGGGTGGCGCGCGCGCACCGCTTCGAAGAGGCTCCCGACCGAGGCGGTAAAGCGATCGGCGTCGGGCAGGCCGCCGACGAGGATCTCGGAGAGGGTGTCGGCGGCGTCGAGCAGGACCAGATGACCGGCAGCGACCGCGCGCTCGACCTCGATGCCGGAGGCAGCGAGGCGCGATCGGAGCGCGCTCCGGTGCGGCGCGGTCGCGATCACCACCGCCGGCTCACCGCGGTTCAGGCCGGCGCCGACGAACGAGGCCACCGTCTCGCACAGGTACGCTTCGTCCTCGTAGAACTGCACGATGTGCGGCGTCTCGCCGGTGGCAGCCGGGTCGGGGAGAAGCTGAGCCGTGCTTGGCTGACGCACCATGCGAGGCGGTATTATGGCCACCTGCGCCTCCGCTGCAAGAGCCGGGCGGGCCCGCGCCCGCCGTCTCCGTGAGCGCTCCTCACCGACGGAGATCGGCGCCGAAGATCGCCGCCGGACCGAGCTCCTCCTCGATCCGCAAGAGCCGGTTGTACTTGGCCACCCGCTCCGAGCGCGCCGGCGCGCCGGTCTTGATCTGGCCGCAGCCGCAAGCGACCGCCAGGTCGGCGATGAACGGATCTTCGGTCTCGCCCGAGCGGTGCGAGACCACCGCGCGGAAGCCGGCGCGCGAGGCCATCGCGATGGTGGAGAGGGTCTCGGTGAGCGTGCCGATCTGGTTGAGCTTGATCAGGATCGCGTTGGCCGATTTTTCGGCGATGCCACGCTCGAGGAACTTCACGTTGGTGACGAACAGATCGTCGCCGACGATCTGCAGCTTGTCGCCGAGGGTGCGGGTGAGCTGGCTCCAGCCGTCCCAGTCGTTTTCGGCCAGGCCGTCTTCCAGGGAGACGATCGGATACTTTTCGCTCCAGCGCTTCCAGAACGCGATCATCTCCGCCGAGGTCTTCTTCGACTTGTCGCTCTTCCAAAAGACGTAGGCGCCGTCCTGCCACATCTCGCTCGCCGCCGGATCGAGCGCGATCCCCACGTCCTTGCCCGCCTGGTAGCCGGCCTTTTCGATCGCCTGCAGGATCACCTCGATCGCCTCTTCGTTCGACTTGAGCGACGGCGCGAAGCCGCCCTCGTCGCCGACGCTGGTCGAGTAGCCGCGCGCCTTCAAGATGCCTTTGAGCGTGTGATAGATCTCGGCCGACCAGCGCAGCGCCTCTTTGAAGCTGGGCGCGCCGACCGGCATGATCATGAACTCCTGCGGGTCGACGTTGTTGTCGGCGTGGCGGCCGCCGTTCAAGATGTTGAGCATCGGCACCGGCAGGCGGGTGGCGTTCACCCCGCCGAGGTAGCGATAGAGCGGCAGCCCGCACTCCTCGGCGGCAGCGCGCGCGTTCGCCAGCGAGACGCCGAGCATCGCGGTGGCGCCGAGGCGCGATTTGTTCTCGGTCCCGTCGAGCGCGATCAGGGCGCCGTCGAGCTCGGCCTGCGCCAACGACTCCATCCCGATCACCACCTCGGAGATCGCGCCCTCGATGTGATCGACCGCCTGCTTGACGCCCTTACCGAGGTAGCGCTTGGGATCGGCGTCGCGCAGCTCGACCGCCTCGTGCTCGCCGGTCGACGCGCCCGACGGAACCGCCGCGGTGCCGCGCGCGCCCGACGCCAAAGTCACGTCGACCTCGACGGTGGGATTGCCGCGTGAATCGAGGATCTCCCGGGCGCGCACTTCGAGGATCTCGGACATGGCAGGCTCCTTTGGCGTCAGCGCAGAACTAAAGATCGCCGGTCGCCGAAGGTCAAGCGCGCGCCGCCTCTTGACACTTCAGCGACGATGAACAGCTTGCGTCTTGCAGCAGTGAACGACTTGCCAAGGAGGATGACCATGTTGGTTCAATGGACGCCTTTCAACGAAGTGGCGCGCCTGCAGGACGAAGTGGCACGGCTTTTCGACGGTGCGCGGCCGGCCAAGCCGAGCGAGTGGAGCCCGTCGGTGGACGTGGCCGAGGATCAGGCCAAGATCGTGCTCTCGGCCGATTTGCCCGGCGTCGACGAGAAGTCGCTCGACATTCAGATCGATGATCATGTGCTCACGCTCAAGGGCGAGCGCAAGCTCGAGCGGAGCCAGCCCGACGCGGGTGACTTCTACCGTCGCTACGAGCGGGTCGCGGGATCGTTTTCGCGCGCGTTCCGGCTGCCGCCGACCATCGACGCCGAGAAGATCAGCGCGGCGATGAAGGACGGCGTCTTGACCTTGACCCTGCCGAAGCGCCCCGAGGCGCAGCCGCAGAAGATCAAGATCAACGTCGCCTGAGTCGGTGAAAGTCGGTCAGCGTTTGAGCCACTCGCGGACGCGAGCGGCGACGAGCGGGGCGGTGAAGCCGAGGTGCTCGGCGATCACGGCGGCCGGCGCGGAGGCGCCGAAGTGGTCGATGCCGATGGTGAGCCCGTCTTCACCGACCCAGCTCTTCCACAGCGTGGTGCGGCCGGCCTCGATCGAGACGCGGCGGCCCGCTTTGGGCAGCACCTCGGCGCGCCAGGCGGGATCCTGCCGCTCGAACACCTCGAGGCAGGGCAGCGAGACCACCCGCACCCGGAGCTTGTCTTGGGCGAGCGCGCGCGCGGCCGCGACGGCGAGACCCACCTCGCTGCCGGTGGCGAGAAACACCACGTCGGGCGGGCCGCCGTCTTCGCGGACGAGCACGTAGCCGCCGCGCGCGACCTCGTCGGGCGAAGCCTTTCGCGGCGGTGAATCGACCTTCTGCCGGCTGAGGATGATCTCGGTCGGGCCGGTGGTGCGCTCGAGCGCTGCGCTCCAGGCGGCGGCGCACTCGAGCGCGTCGGCGGGGCGCCACACGTCGACGTTGGGGATGAGCCGCAGCGCGCTCACGTGCTCGATCGATTGATGGGTCGGTCCGTCCTCGCCGAGGAACACCGAGTCGTGGGTGAAGACGTGCACCACCTGGGTCCGGCCGAGCGCGGCGAGCCGGATCGCCGGCCGCATGTAGTCGCTGAAGGTGAGAAAGGTGGCGGTAAAGGGGATGAACATGCCGTAGAGCGACATGCCGTTGGCCATCGCGCCCATCGCGTGCTCGCGGATGCCGAAGCGCAGGTTGCGCCCGGCGAAGCTGGCGCTGCTCACCTTCGGCGAATCCTTGATCGGGGTCTTGGTCGAGCCGCCGAGATCGGCGTCGCCGCCCACCAGCGACGGGACCAGGGCCCCGGCGCGCTGCTCGACCGCGCCGGCGAGCGAGCGGGTGGCGTCGGTCTTTTCGGGCGCGGCGGCCGCGAGCTCGGCGAGCAGATCGCCCGGCACCTTGCGCTCGGTGGTCGCGAGATAGACCTCGAGGAGCTCGGGGTGCGCCGCCCGCCACGCCTTCTCCTCGGCGCGCCACGCTTCGTGCAAGCGGCCGAGCTCCTCGGCGCGCCCGTGCCACAGCGCCTTCACCTCGTCCGGAATGTAGAACGGCTTGTCGAGCGGCCAGCCGAGCGCGCGCTTGGTGGCCTCGGTCTCCTCCTTGCCGAGCGGCTCACCGTGCACCTTGTGGGTGTCGTGCTTGTGCGGCGCGCCGTTGCCGATATGGGTGCGCGCGAGAATCAAGAACGGCCGTTCGTGTTCAGCGATCGCCTGATCGAACGCGCTCGCGATCTGCGCGTGGTCGTGGCCGTCGATGTGCAGCGTGCGCCAGCCGTAGGCCTCGAATCGCTTGCCGACGTCCTCGTCCATCGACTCGTCGAGGTTGCCATCGAGCGTGATGTGATTGTCGTCGTAGATATAGGTGAGGTTGCCGAGGCGCAGGTGGCCGGCGAGCGACGCCGCCTCGTGCGAGATCCCCTCCATCATGTCCCCGTCGGAGACCAGCCCCCAGATGCGATGGTTATAGAGCCCGGGAAAGCGCGCCGCGGCCATCTTCGCGGCGACCGCCATTCCGACGCCGTTGGCGAAGCCCTGCCCGAGCGGGCCGGTGGTGCACTCGACACCGGCGGTGAGATGCGATTCGGGATGGCCGGGCGTGCGCGAGCCCCACTGGCGAAAGCGCTTCAGCTCGTCGAGCGGCAGGTCGTAGCCCGACAGGTGCAAGAGCGCGTAGAGCAGCATCGAGCCGTGGCCCGCCGAGAGGATGAAGCGATCGCGATCGGGCCAGCTCGGATCGCGCGGATCGAACTTGAGATAGCGCGACCACAAGATGTGCGCGTAGTCGGCGGCGCCCATCGGCAGGCCGGGGTGGCCGCTGTTCGCCTGTTCGATCGCGTCGATGGCGAGGAACTTGATCGTCTTGACCGCCAGAGCGGCGAGCTCGGCTGGAGCGGCGTCGGCAGGCTGAAACTTGGGCACGGGGCACCTCGCTTGCGAGGTGAGGATGATAACCAACGCGCCCTCTCGATCAATCGCGATCGTTGGCATCCACGCCGGGTGGCCTAGCTTTCCCCGATAGGATGAGGCGCGGATTGTGGGTGGTGCTGGTGGGCGCAGGCTGCGCGGCGGGGGCGCCGGTCGGCTTGCATGCGAGCGAGCCGCAAGGTCGGCTGGTGGCCGAGCGGGCGCCGATCGAGCTGGCGCCCGCTCCTTCAGTCGTGATCCCTGGTCCCGACGGGCCGGACCGACTGCGCGGGCTGATCTATCGGATCGACGGCGAGGCGCACGTGGCGCGGCTGCATCCGGACGAGTCGCTCGATCACGCCAAGGCGGCGGCGCGGATGGCGAACGATCTCGGCGCGCGCACCCGAGCGGTGCCCATGCTGCGGCCGGGAGCGGCGCGGCTGCAAGCGAGCGCCGAGGCGCTGTCGCACGCGGCGCAGCGGCGCGAGCCCGCGGATGTGCGGGCGGCCGCGATCGCCGTCGAGCGCGAGGGGCGCGCCTTCGACGATTTGATCCCGGCGCCCCCGCCCGCGAGGTGAACCATGCGTCCCTTCGTCTTCGCGATCGCGATCGGTCTTTGCGGCTGCGCTCATCGGCCGCCGCCGGCTCCGTCTCAACCGACCATCGGCGAGAGCCATCGTCCCTATACCGGGGTGCCCTGGTACATGGAGCTGAACCGGCCGGAGCGCGCGGCGGCGCCGGCGGTGAGCGTGCCGCCCGGCGAGCGCGAGCCGGTGGTGGGCGGCCAGATCCCAAAGGGCGAGCGGCTCGATCGCTTGCGCGCGCTGCTCGCCGCCGCCGACGCCGAGATCGTCCTCATCGGGCCGAACCAGACCGAGGCCGATCAGCGCGCGCTCACCCTCACCGTCGGTGAGATCGTCACCCTGCTCAAGCCTTATCCCGACATCGCCGCCGAGGCCGACGAGCTGCGCGAGCTCACCGCCAAATTACCGGCGACGCGCGCGATCGAGCTTACGCAGGTGAAGCGGCGGATGGGCGAGCTCACCGATCTCATCCGGGTGCAGCTCCTGGCCGGCAACTGATCGCGCGCGCTCTGCTAAGCTCTCTCGCGCGATGCTGCGGCTGCCCCCTTCGCACTATCACTGCACCGGCTGCGGCGACTGTTGCCGCGGCTGGGACGTGCCGCTCGACGACGGCGAGGCCGAGACGTTTCGCGCGCGCGCAGGCGGGCTGGTGCCGGTCGAGCGGCTGCGCGGCGCGATCAATCGGGCGACCTACAGCGGGCGCGAGATCGACGCGCTGGTGGGCGCGGGCGGGCAGTGCGTCGCGCTCGCCGAAGATCAGCGCTGCCTGATTCACGCCGCGCATGGCGAGGCGCAGAAGCCGCGCGCCTGCCAGATTTTTCCGCTCACCTTCGTCACCACGCCGACCGAAGTGCGGGTCGGGCTGTCGTTCGCCTGCCCCGCGGTGCTCGACGGCGAGGGGCCGCTCCTCGAGAGCCAGCGCGCCGAGCTCGAGGCGCTCTTTACCCGCGCGGTCGACGGAACCCGTTATCTCTTGCGCGTGGGCGACGAGGTGGCGCTCGCTACCGGAGTGCGGCTCGCCTGGCCCGATGCGCGCGCGCTCATCGACGAGCTGCGCGCGATGCTCGACGGTGACGCGCCGCTTGCCCGCCGCTTGTGCCGCATGGGCGCGCTGTGCGCGCTCACCCAGGTCGAGCTGGAAGCGGGGCGGCCATTTGCCGAGGCGATCGCCGCCGCGCGCTCGGGCGGGGAGCAGCTCGTCGACGAGGCGCTCGCCGATCCGCCCGCGCCCGATCGCCTCTCGCGGGCGATGCTGCGCACGCTTCTCCGCGCCAC
>JANWLJ010000133.1 GCA_025450955.1 Polyangium sp. (in: bacteria)
GAGCGACCGGCAAGAGCGGGCTCTTCTTGCCCACCAGGTCGAATACCTGGTCCGCCAAGCGCTTGATCACCTTGGCGCGCGGATCGTAGTTCTTGGACACGCGATGGCCGAAGCCCATCAGGCGCGCGCCGCCCGAGCCGTTCTTCACCTCGTCGATGAAGGCCGGCACGTTCTTGACCGAGCCGATCTGGGTGAGCATGCGCAACACCGCTTCGTTGGCGCCGCCGTGAAGCGGGCCATAGAGCGCCGCCGCGGCCGCCGCCACCGCCGAGTAGGGATCGACCAAGGACGAGCCGACGGTGCGAATCGCCGAGGTCGAACAGTTCTGCTCGTGATCGGCGTGGAGGATGAAGAGCACGTCGAGCGCGCGCTCGATGACCGGGTTCGGCTCGTAGCGCGACTCGGCCATCCGCTTCATCATCGACAAAAGATTGCCCGGGTAGGAGAGCGAGTTGTCGGGATAGACGAGCTGATAGCCCATCGAGTGGCGATAGGACCAGGCGGCGATGGTCGGCATCTTGGCCATCAGCCGCACCATCTGCCGGCGCCGCACGTGCGGGTTACGCACCTCCTTGCTCTCCGGATAAAACGTCGACAGCGCGCCGATGGTGCCGATGAGCACGCCCATCGGATGCGCGTCGTAGCGGAATCCGTCGATGAAGGTGCGCGCGTTTTCGTGCAGGAAGGTGTGGACGGTGATCTCGTTGGTGAACGCGGCCAGCTCCGACTTGGTCGGCAGCTCGCCGTGCATCACCATGTAGGCGACCTCGAGGTAGGTCGACTTCTCGGCCAGCTCGGCGACGTCGTAGCCGCGATAGCGCAGGATGCCCTTGTCGCCGTCGATGAAGGTGATCGACGAGCGGCACGACGCGGTGTTGAGATAGGCCGGATCGTAGGAGAGCAGGCCGAAGTCTTCCGGCCGGGTCTTGATCTGACGTAAATCGAGCGCGCGGATCGTCCCGTCGGTGATGGGAAGCTCGTAGGTCTTGCCGGTGCGGTTGTCGGTGACGGTCAGCGTATCCTTGGACATGCAGGCTCCTTCGAAAACTACGAGACGAGCCAGTGTATACGGGCGCCCCGCGTCTGAAAAGTGCTAGTCTGATGCGCGCGATGCCGCTTGCGACGCTCGAAGAGCTGCGGATCGACGAGGCCACTTGGGAGGGCGGCTCGCCGGAGCGGCGCCACGAGTGGCGGCTCGCGATTCAGGAGATCGTGCAGGAGGGCGTGTTCGAGCCGGCGCGCGGCGTCGGCGACGGGCCGTTTCGGGCGCAGGTGCAGCTCGGCTCGGGCACGATCGCGATCGATCTGCGCACCCACGATCTAAAGCCGGTGACCGCGAGCGAGATCCCGCTCGCCCGCCTCGAGCCGCTCGTCGACGAGTACGTGCGCACCATCGTCGAGATGTCCAAGCTCGGGGTCAGCACCAACTCGCCGCGCCTCGAGGCGCTCGACATCGCCAAGCGGCTCACCCACGACGAAGCGGGCGAGCTGATCATCGCCTCACTCGGGCTGCTCCGCCCCGACCACGCGACCGCGCGCCGCCTGTTCACGCTCTTGGTGACGCTGCTTCACGACACCACGCGCCTGGCCGCCGCGATCCCGCACCCGGTCCGCTACTGATCGCGATCGCGGCTTGCGCTTGCGCTTGCGCCTGGGACGAGGGCTGCTAGCCTTTCCGCCCATGCACGCGCTCTTCGTCGCCGCCCTGCTCTTCACCGGTGCTCCGACCCGCCTGGCGCAAAAGCCAGCTCACGCCCCGTCGGTGCAGCTCGTCACCACCGCCGGCGCGCTCAGCGCCCTCGCCGCCCAGGTCCGCACCACGTTGCAGGTGGGCCCGATCGATCTCTTGCGCGCCAACGTGGTCGGCGCGCTCGCCGACGAGATCGATCGTCACTAGCCAGTCGGCGCCTTCTACGCGGTGCCGTGGCCGGGGTTGAGCTTGAACCCTTCGATGTAGAGGTTCGCCTTGACCCGCGCGATCGCCTCTTTTTGCGCTTCGTACTTCTCCACCTCGAGCGAGGTGAGGCCGACCCCGTCGAGGTCGATGCGCATGAGCTCGGTGCGACTGGAGCCCTGACCGTCGGAGGCGAAGTAGGTCAAGTGGCCGGTGGTGTCCTGCGGATTGCCCTTGACCACCGACTCGTCGTACCACTTCCACCAGTCGGCCATGTGGATCTCGGGGAAGCTCACCTGAAGGTTCGGCAGCTCGACCCGACCCGCCTCTTTGCGCGCGATCCGATCGTTTCCGACCGGATTGGTGATCACGTTCTGCTTGACGGTGAACGCTTCGATCTTGAGGTTGCGCGTCTCGCCGACGATCACGTGATCGAGCGAGAAGGTGAAGTTGTTGGTGAGCCAGCGCTTCTGCTTGGACAGCTCGTTTTGCGACTGGCTGTACTGAAGATTCGATCCGTCGCCGGCTTTGTGGTCGATGCGCTCGGGCGAGATCTTGATCGTCATCAGCGCCGAGCTCTTGGCCGCGCCGTCGAGCGCGGGGAAACCGATCTCGGCGATCAGCGCGTCGTAGAAGCTGCGCCGTGAGCGCTCTTTGTTGTTGAAGTCGTAGCCGACCAGCGCGCCCGAGCGCCGCTCCGGTTTGCCGTCGAGGGTGGCCTGCACCCACTTCCAGAAGCTGGCCGACATCGCCATTCCGCAGGTGAGGGTGATGTCCTCGTACTTCGGCCGGCCCGCGAAGTGGCCGGTCATCTGATCGACGCCGACCTCGCTCTTGACTCCGTCGGCCTTGAAGTGCCCGCCGTCGATGCTGGTCACGAAGCCGACCGCCTTCTTCTGGTCGAGCTCCAAGGTGAAGCGCCCACCCGTGTAGGCGCTCTTGCTCTTTCCCTGCGAATCCATCCCCGGCATGCGGCCCTCAGTATACCTGAAGGGTTATCGGCGAAGCCGCCCAAAGAGTTGCTAGGAGATGGTGCCCCAGGCGTCTTTGTGATGGCGCATGTAATGGTTGAGCTTCAGGTTTGCGACGAAATAAAAGAAGTGCTCGACGTAGTTGCCCTTGGGCGGCGGCACCATCCGCCGGACGATCGCCGGCAAGCTGTAGAAGCGATTGTAGACCCGGTTGAACCCTTCCATCATCTGCTCGGGCGTCATGTGCGTCGGGCGGATGAGCGGCGAGCCGTAGTCGTAGCGGTTCCACTCGCGGGTCATGATCCGCCCGGCCTTGGCCATGTCGTCGTAGTACTTGGTGCCGGGATAGGGGCACGGAGTGAACAGCTTCAAGAAGGAGAGCTTGTTGTCGACGAGAAAATCGAGCGTGCGCTGAAACGAGGTGGTGTCGTCGCCGTCGAGGCCCACCATCATGAGCGCGATCACCTGAATTCCCTTGGCGCGGATCTTCTTCAGATCGTCCTCGAAGCGCGGCGCCTTGTTGAAGCCTTTGTCGATGTGCTCGAGGTTCTCCTGCGACACCGACTCGAGCCCGATCGACAGCGAGCGGCAGCCCGAGCGCGCCGCCAGGTCGAGCAGCTCGTCATTGCGCGCGATGTTGATGGTCATCTGCGACGCCCACTCCATCTTGAGCGGGATCATCGCGCGGAACAGCTCCTTGGCGTAGCGCACGTTGCCGATCGGGTTGTCGTCGAGGATCAGCACCCGGCGCGCGCCGAACGACTTGATGACCTTGAGATCCTCGATGACCTCCTCGACGGGGCGCGAGCGGAAGGTGCGATCGTAGTAGGTCTGCACCGAGCAGTACTCGCAAGGATGCGGGCAGCCGCGCGAGGCGAGCACCGGCCAGTGAAAGTACATCCGGTAAAACGGCGACTTCTTGAACAGGTCGGGACGAAAGAGCGGCAGCGATTGATAGTCGAAGCGCGGCAGCCCGACCATCGAGTGCCATTTCTCCGACTGATAAACCCCGCCCTCTTTGACCCGCCCGGCGGAGAGATCATCGATCACCTCTTTCCAGACGTACTCGGCCTCGCCCTTGACCACGCAGTCGGCGTGCAGGAGCGCCTCGGCGGTGTTGAGCGAGACCCACGCGCCGCCGAGCACCACTTTTTTGCCGCGGGCGCGAAAGTAGTCGGCGAGATCGTAGGCGCGCGCGATCTGCGGGCCCATCGCGGTCAGCCCGACGATGTCGGCGTCGGTGTTGACGTCGACGTCCTGCATCAGCTCGTCGGTGAAGGTGACCTGGTGCTCGCGCGGAGTGAGCGCCTTCAGATAGGGCAAGGTGATCGCCGAGGTCCAGTAGTGAACCGACTTCACCAGGTTCCCGTCGGGCTTATAGTGCGTCGGAGAGATGAGATAGATCTTCGCCATTTCCGCCTTTGTGCAGGAATTGCGTTTCGCGGTCAACCCCGCCATCCTAAGGATACGATGCCGCGCCTTTTGTCTCTCGTGCTGATGCTCACCCTCTTCGCTCCCGTCGCCCAGGCGCGCAAGGGGCGTTCGCGATCGATCCCGGTCTACACCCGCTCAGGCGAGCCGAACGTGCAGGCCCAATCGGCGGCGGTGGTCGATCTCTCGACGGGCGAGATGCTCTACGCCAAGCACGCCGACGAGGTTCGGCCGATCGCGTCGATCTCCAAGCTGATGGCGGCGCTGGTGGTGACCTCGCGCAAGCTCGATCTCGACGGCACCACCCAGATCACCGAGAGCGACAAACAGCTCGCGCTCAGGGGCGCGCGCTCGCGCCTGCTGGTCGGGATGACCTTCACCAACCGCGATCTGATCCACGCGATGCTGATCGCCTCGGACAATCGCGCGGTGCCGGCGCTCGGGCGCGCGGTCGGGCTCAACACCCAGGAGCTGGTGGCGGCGATGAACGCAAAAGCCGTCGAGCTCGGCCTCACCCACACCCACTTCGGCGATCCGACCGGGCTCGATCCGCGCAACACCTCGACCGCGCACGACCTGGTCGGGCTTTTGCGCGCGGCGATGAAGGTGCCGCTCATTTTAGAAATCACCGAGAAGGCGCATTACGTGGTGCACCCGGTCGGCCATCCGAGCTGGTCGATCGAATACAACAACACCGACCTCATCGCGCGCGGCACCCGCTACGACGTGCTCACCGGCAAGACCGGCTACACCGATCTGGCGCTCTACTGCTTGGCGATCGCGGTCAAGATGGTGGTCGGCCCCGCCGACAGGCCGGTGGCGATGGTGTTCCTCGGCGCGGTCGGCAAGATGACCCGCTTCGGCGATTTTTCGCGGGTCGCGCAGTGGCTCATCGAGAGGAAGCTGGGAAAACGCGCAGGGCTGTAGCGCCGCGTCCAAGCGGGGTATCCTCCCGGCCCTGCGCACTCTGGCCTGTCTCTCTTTAGCGATTTTCTTGGGCGGCTGCGGCAGCTCGAACCAGACCACCGTCGACGGTGGCGGCCGCGACTCGGCGGTGCAGGTCGACGGCGCAGTGCCCGACTTCGCCATCGTCGGCGACGGCAGCGCGCCCGGCGCGTGTAACCCGATCGATCCGAGGAGCGACGGGCAGGACTGCTCGAAGGCCGCCTGCCCGAGCGGCACCATCGGCGTGAGCTTGGGCGGCGGCTGCACCTGTCTTCTGTCGTGCACGCCGGGCGCCGACACCGAGTGCCCGTGCGATCGCCGCTGCATCACCCTCACCGCGGGCGACATGGGCGTGGTCGGCGGCGCGTGCCTGGTCGGAAACGGCGCCGGCGAGCGCTGCGGCGCGGACGCGAGCAACATGCCGTTCGGTCACGGGCTGTGCGCCCAGAACCTCACCTGCGCCGGCGACGCGAGCGGCAAGGCCTACTGCTTGTGGAACTGCGGCGCGCAGGCCGACTGCCCGGTGCAGACGAGCTGCTTTCAGATCACCAACCAGCAGCAGATGGTGGTCGGGATGGCCTGCACCTACAACGCCGGCGCCAGCGGCGTCGCCTCGGGCAGCGCGTGCACTCCGTCGGGGCAGGCGTGCATCACCGACAATCTTTGCGACACCACCTGCAAGCCCCAGTGCGACGGGCCGGGCGCGACCTGCGCAAGCGGCACCTGCACCGCGCTCACCGACGCGGCCAAGGGCCAGAAGCTGATCGGCTACGTCTGCAAGTGATCCTCCATCTAAAGGTGATCTGATGAAGCTTTCCTTAATCGTGCTCCTGTTCGCGCTCGCGCCGCTCGTCTCGGGCTGCGGCGATGACGAGTCTCCCAAGCCCCACGACATGAGCGGCGGCGCGGCCGATCTCGGCGTCGATCTGGCGGTCGGCCAGGCGCTCTCGGGCACCCGCCTGCTCTCGGGAACGCTCACGCTTCAGTCGGTCACCAGCGACGACTACGCGATCGTCACCGACGGGACGGGCCTGCTCGAAGCGGTCCCGCTCGCCGGCGGCGCGGCGATTCCGATCGATTCGGCGTCGTCCTCCTCGTTGGTGATCGACAACCTGGTCTTTAGCTGGAGCAACCTCGCGGTCGGCAGCGGCGCGGGCACGCTGGTGGTGTGGAGCGCGGCCGGCGGAGTCAAGACCCTGGCGCAGAGCTCCTATCCGAGCCTGGTCGCGGCCTCGAGCGACGACAGCCACGTGCTCTACAGCGACGGCACCAGCGCCGACGGGACCACCACCAACTTTTCGATCGCGGGCGCGGACGGCACGGGCGCGATGCAGGTGCTCTCGCAAAAGCTCTCGGACCAGCCGTGCGCGCCGATCCTGTCGTCGGCGGGCAGCCGCTTCTTCGTCTCGGCGTGCGACCCGCCCGGCGACGGCGGGGTCACGAGCGCCGGGGTGGTGGCGATCGATCAGGCGACCGGCGCGGTGCAGAGCATCGCGACCAACGTGCGGAACTATTTCAACACCGATCAGGCCGGCACCCGCGTGCTCACCATCGATCTCGCCAACAAGGCGACGGTGACCCTGCTCGCGGGCGGCGCGCCGGCCATGCTCACCGATGCGGTGAACCAAGCGCTCTTCATCAACAGCGGCGCCACCGTGCTTTACGACACGCCGGCCCAGGCGCTCGATCGCATCGACGTCGGCGCCGCCAGCCCGACCCTGCTCCAGAGCGCGAACGTGGCCGGAATCGACTATCTCTCCTATGACGAGAAGCTCACCATCTTCCACCACACGGTCGACGACAACACCTCCCTGAGCGATCTCTATCTCGCCTCGCTCACCGGTCCGTCGACGCCGATCGTGCTCGACGATCAGCCGACCGCGACCCTCTACGGCGATCCGTTCACCGACGACGGCACCCAGGCGCTCTACTACACCGACCTCGACGCCAGTCTCGACACCGGCACGCTCAACGCGCTGCCGGTCACGGGCGGCACCGCGCGCGCGATCACCACCACCGCCTGGCTTTCGTATGCGGCGACCGGCGGCAAGGTGATCTACAACGACAACTGGGTCTCGATCACCGTCGGGATGACCAATACCGGCCGCGCCGATCTGCGCATGATCGATCTCTCGCAGGCGACCAGCACGCCGGTCCTCATCGCCACCCAGGCCGACGAGCTGTTCGCGCTCTCGGCCGAGCGCGACAAGGTGGTCTACACCTTCAGCGAGGCCGCCGACAAAGCCGGGCTGTACGTCGCGCCCGTTCCGTAACCGGTAGCCGCCCGAGGCGCGCTCACCCGTCGAGCTTGGGCGACTGTTCGATTTCCGGAGAGTGGCCGGCCCGGTCGCCGGCGCCGGTGCGCACCGGGAAGCCGAGCAGGCGCGCGATCCGGCCGCGCTGATATTTCCCGCGTCGCGCGAGCCGCCGCTCGATCTCGGCAAACAGGCGCGCGTCGAGCGTGGTGCGCGCGACCGCGACCAGATCGCGCGCGTCGACCCAATCGAGGAGCGCGCCGGCCGCGAGATCGGCGCCCGAGACCACCCGCGCGAGCAGGAGCTCGACTCCGAGGACGTTGCCGCGCAGCCGCTCGGCCTGGTCGGCCAGTGCGCGACGGGGCGTGCTCACCTTGTCGACCGCCTCGAGCTCGCCGGGCTCGAACTCCCACAGCTCGACCACCCGCGCCGAGGCGGCCGCGAGCCGCTGGGTCGCGATCACCTGACACGCGGCCAGCGCCCCGAGCCGGATCGCGCGCGGATGATCGTCGATCATCGCCCGCACCAGCGCCGTCTCGAACGCCAGCTTTTCCTCGGGCTCCCACATGCAAGCCCACAGGTCGAGCGTGGCATCGAGCTGCCGGAGATCGATCATGCGCCACTCACGAGCCCGGACAAAGCAGGCTCCGTGCCAGCGAGCGATCGCTTCGGCTACTCGGCGAGCTCGCGCTCGGCCGACAGCCAGTCCTCGACGTCGTGGCCGTGGGTGCGGCCGCGCGCCTCGAACCGCGCGTAGGCGAGCCGGGCCACTGCGTCGGGATCGACGCGGGCGGCTCGGCGCGTGCGCTTGGGCGCCACCGTCTTCTTCTCGCTCTTCGGCTCGGGCTTCTTCTCCGGCTTCTTCTCGATCCGCTGCGTCGGCATCTCACCCTCCGTCCCCGTATTCGTCACGGTTATGAAGCGCGCGTTTCACCGGTGCAAGTTCTGCTATCGTGATCCCGATGAGCGCCGCCGAATTCGCGTCCGCGCCGCCGGTGGTCAAGCTGGTGGGCGCCTTTGCGCAGCCGTTCGACAACGCGGTGGCGACCGCGCGCACCTGCTACTCGTCCAAGGGAATCATCTCGGCCGAGCAGGTGGCGAAGAACCCCGAGGCGCGCGATCGGCTGGCGCGCAGCATCTTCGAGGCCGGGCACCACACCACTTTGCAGCACGCGCATTTCCAGTTTTCCCTGGAGAACGTCTCGCGTCACTTTCTGTGGTCGTTTCTCCACTCGCACCCGTTCTACAACTCCGAGCAGGTCTCGCAGCGCTACGTCGAGGTCAAGCCGAACGCCTACGCGGTACCGTCGCTGACCGATGGACAGCGCGAAATTTATCAGGAGGCGGCGCTCGCTCAGATCGCGGCCTATCAGCGGCTGATCGAAGCGCTCACGCCGGCGGCGGCGCGCGAATATTTTCGGATCTTCCCGGCGCGGCAGAAGCAGGAGAGCGCGCACAAAGAGGTGAAGAAGCGGGCGCAGGAGGTGGCGCGTTACGTGCTGCCGGTCTCCACCTTCGCGTACCTCTATCACACCATCTCGGGGATCACCCTGCTCCGCTACTTCCGGCTGTGCCGCCAGCTCGACGCGCCGGCCGAGACGCGACAGGTGGTCGGGCTGATGGTGGACGCGCTGCTCGCCCACGACGCCAACTGGAAGACGGTGCTCGAAGAGCCGCTCGCGCTCGAGGAGACGCCCGAGTTCGCGCATTTTCAGTCGCGCCCGGCGCCGGCGCGCGAAGCCGATGCGCGCGCGTTCGCGATCGAGTTCGATCGCGAGCTCGACGGCAAGGTCTCGCGCCTGTCCGATCGCAAACCGGGCAACGAGAGCGCGGTCGCGCAGGCGGTGCGCGAGGTGCTCGGGCTGCCGCGCGCCAGGCTGAGCGACCAAGAGGCGCTCGCGCTCGCGCTCGATCCGTCGAAGAATCCCTACTTCGGCGAGACCATGAACGTGCTCACGCTCTCGAAGCTGTCGCGCGCGCTGCACCACGCGAGCTACACCTTTCGCAAGAAGCTGTCGCACGCAGCCGACTCGCAGGATCAGCGTCACCGGATGACGCCGGCCTCGCGGCCGATCTTGACCGCGCAGCTCACGGGCGAGCCCGATTACATCGTGCCCGAGCTCATCACCCGCTCGGCTGTGGCCCACGAGATCTATCGCGACTCGATGGCGCGCACCTGGCGCGCGATCGCCAAGCTGCGCGAGCTCGGCGTGCCGGCCGAGACCGCCGCCTATCTGTTGCCGAACGCGGTCGCGGTGCGCTTCACCGAGTCGGCGGATCTCTTGAACCTGCATCACAAGCTCAAGAGCCGGCTCTGCTACAACGCGCAAGAGGAGATCTGGCGCGCGTCGCTCGATGAGGCGCGACAGATTCGCGACGTCGAGCCGACCATCGGGCGCTACCTTCTGCCCCCCTGCGGGCTGCGCCTGATGACCTCCACCCGTCCCATCTGCCCCGAGGGAGAGCGGTACTGCGGCGTACCGGTGTGGAAGCTGTCGATCGATCAATACGCGCGCGTCATTTAATACAGAAAATTTTTTCTTCGCGCGTGGAAGCGCATTACGCCCTCAATGCTTAATGATCGAGGAGCGCGCGGGCGATGATGCCGAGCAGCTCGAGCGCGACCGCGCGGCGCGCGCCGCCGAGCGTGGGATCGTCGGCGGTGAGGTTGCCGCTCAAATAGCCGGCGAGCTCGGGCTCCTCTTTGGCGAGCGCGGCCTCTTTGGCGCCCGGCGAGCGCGCCGCGAGATCGAGCGCGCGGGCCGAGAGCGGAGGCAGCGGACGGCCGGAGGCGACCTCGACCGCGCGCGCGAGCACCGAGGCGTGGAGCAAGGTGAGCACCACGCCCTCTAATCCGAGCTCGCGGTTGTGCGCCGAGACGTAGTGGCCGATGAGCGGCTGCCGCTGCATGAACGCGCCCACCACCTGCGCGACGTGCTGCGGATCTTCGGCGCCGGAGGAGACCTCCGCCACCACCTCGGCGACGTGCTCGCTCGTGACCTTCACGCGACGTTTTTCGCCGAGGCCGAGCGCGCTGTCAATCGCCGCGTCGAACCGGAGCGGAGTCGACCCGCGCGGTGTCGCGCAGCTTCGCGAGCAGCGCCTGGTAGCGGGGATCGGCGAACGACGACGACGCGAGCTGCACCCGCCCGCCGTCTGTGTGCGCAATCACCTTGATGTCGAGATAGGGATCGCCGACCACGGCGTGCTCGGGATCGAGCTCCCAATAGTCGGGCACGTCGAGGAGCGCTCCGGCCAGCTTCACCTCGTGCGTCGGCAGCCGGGCGAGCGTGCGGCCAAGCGGCGTGCGAATCTGGAGCGCGCCGGCGACCAGCGCGCCGGCGAGAAGGAGCGCGGCCAATCCACGCGACAGCGCGCGCCCGCCTCGCCCGGAGCCGACCAATCCGCCCGGCGCAAACAGCAGCGTCGCCGCCGCGCCGCCGAGCATGCCGCCGACGTGAGCGGCGTTGTCGATCATCGGGATCGCGAAGCCGATGTAGATCTGGAGCGCGCCGAGGAGGACCAGATTCCACAGGAGGGTCTTGCGCCACCTCTCGGGCCAGGTGCCGCGTTTGAGAACGAGCAAGACGATCAGCGCGCCGAGCAGCCCCATGATCGCGCCCGAGGCGCCGACCGAGAGCGCGCCGGCGCCGACGAGCGTCGAGGAGAGCGCGCCGCACAGGCCGCTCAAGAAATAAACGACGAGATAACGAACGGTGCCGAAGACCTCCTCGGTGAAGCGGCCGAGGAGATAAAGGCCGTACATGTTGATGCCTAGGTGCAGCCAGCCGGCAGGGAGGACCATGCCGGTGTAC
>JANWLJ010000134.1 GCA_025450955.1 Polyangium sp. (in: bacteria)
CGACGTCATCCTCGCGCTCTCGGGCGCGAGCCTGCGCCGCTATCTCGTCGAGATCGACGCGCTGCCGGCGGCGCCGCTGGTGGCGATGGTGCCGGTCAACGTGCGTCCCAAGGACGACGCCGGCGGCGGCAACGCGATCGGCGCGATGCTCGCCTCACTCGCGACCGACGTCGCGGATCCGGGCGAGCGCCTCGGCGCGATCATCGCCTCGACCCGGCGCGCCAAGGAGCAGCTTCAGGGAATGTCGAAGGCGGCGATCATTCAGTACAGCGCGCTCCTCGTCTCGCCCTTCATGCTGCAGCTCATTCCCGGCGCGCCGGGGCGGATTCGCCCGGCGTTCAACGTCGTCATCTCCAACGTGCCGGGGCCCGAGGAGCCGCTCTATTTTCGCGGCGCGCGCCTCGAGGCCGCCTATCCGATGTCGATCCCGGTGCACGGGCTGGCGCTCAACATCACCTGCAACAGCTATGCGGGCGCGCTCGACTTCGGCTTCATCGGCTGCCGCGACACCCTGCCGCATCTTCAGCGGCTGGCGGTCTACTGCGGCGACGCGCTCGGCGAGCTCGAACGCGCGGTGCGCTGATCGCGCTCCGGTGAGGGCGCCAGGGTGACGGTGATGCGGTCGCGGTAGACGCCGGCCGCGTAGCCGACGGTCTGGGTGCCGCGGCCGACGGTGGTCGCGGCCAGGCTGAAGGTGATGAGGACCGGCGCGCTCTCGGCGTCGCCGCCGCGCACGAGCGAGATCACGTTCATCGGGATCCCCGAGCCGGCGGTGGGCGAGAGATCGGTCGAGGCCTGCGCGGCGAAGTCGTCGAGGCTGACGCGAAAGACCGGCTTGCCGTCGTCATAGAGGGTGAGCACCAGCGGCTCGCCTTTTCCGAGGCGCCCCGCGCCGAGCTCGGTGTACGGCCCGCGCTTTTGCTGATCGGCTTTCGCGAGGTGGAAGATCCCGCTCGCGTCGAGGTAGGCGAAGCGGGCGGGCGCGGTCGCCGACGCGGCCTCGATGTGTTTGTCCGGAACCGGCGAGAACGCGACCGAGAGCTGATGATGCCCCTGCACGGTCAGCTCGGCGAAGCTGTTGTCATGGGAAAAGATCGGCCGCGAGAGGCGCGAGCGGGAATCGAGGGCGATCGCGCCGCCCTGCTCCGAGACGTCGAGCACGCTGGCGTCTTCGTCTTTGTAAAAGAGCGTGGAGCGCGCGCCGTCGTGGATCCTCGCGACCAGGGTCCGCACCGTCGCGACGTTTTTTTCCGGATGGGCGAGCGCGGCCCAACAGCCGTCGGGCGACCGATCGGCGAACGACAGCATCGGCTCGACGTTGAGCACCAGCTTGCCGCGACGGACCACCACCCGCCCGTCGGCGGGACGGAGCTGCGCGTCGCGGCTCAGGCGGATGAGCTTGTGATCGCTCGAGCCCGAAGGCGCGGCGCCAAACGCGACGCCGGTAGGTCGCGTGCTCGGCTCGGGCGCGTGCTGCGAGATGGGAAATTCCCAGCCCACGATCGCGGCGGCGAGCGCGAGCGCCCACCACGGTCTGATGCGGTGGCGAAACTGCCGCGCCCACAGACCGGCCAGCGCGGCGCCGCCGAGAAACGGCAGGTTCCACAAGGACGAGAAGCTCTCGGGAAAGACGATCCGCGACGAGATGCCGAACGCCATCCAGAAGAGCGGGATGGCGGCGAGCACCGGCGGCAAGATCGCTTGCGAGAGGCGGCCGCGGGCGAGGAGCGCCGCGAGCAGCGCCGCGACCAGGATCGGCGGCGCGAGCTGATCGACGAAGAACGCGCCCGACGAGCTGGGAAATCCACCGGGCATCAGCCACCACCACACCGCGGCAGCGCCGGTGTGGATCGCGAGCAGCGTCAACCAGACGAGCTGAATCATGCGCCCGCGATCATCATATCAGAGCGCCGGGGATCGCTCGCGGGCTCCTTCAGATGATTCGATGACGGCGCGATCAGTTGGCGCGCGCGTCGAGGCCGAGCAGGCGGGCGGCGTTGCCGTAGAGGATCTTTTGGCGAACCTGCTCGTGGCCCTCGGTGGCGAGCAGCACCTTGGCGAGACCGATCGCCTGGTGGTACCAGGGCCAGTCGGTGCCGAAGACGATCCGATCGGTGGGGCCGCGCGCGATCATGTCGCGGATGTGCTCGACCGATTGGCCGGAGATCTCGAGATAGACGTTTTCGTAACGGCAGGCGAGCTCGAGCGCCTGATCGTTTTGCAGCGCGCCGGCGTGGCCGAGCACGAAGGTGCAGTGCGGCAGCTCGCGGATCGGCTTTTCGTAGCGGCGCACCTGGGTGAGGATCTTTCCGTGCACAGGCTCGATGCCGACTGGGCCGCAGTGCCAGAACACCACCATCCGCCGCTCGTCGCACAGGTGATAGAGGCCCATCGAGCGCTTGCCCTCGGGCGCGACGATCTGGATGTTGGGATGGACCTTGACCCCGGTGGCGCCGAGCGCGCGCTGGCGATCGAGCCGCTCCTCGCGCCTGCCGGAATACGGGTGCACCGAGCCGTAGCAGATGAAGCGCGGATCGTCTTTGACGGTCTTTAGCCAGGTGCCGGCGTTGTCGGAGATCCACGGGAAGTCGATCGGCAAGAGCACCGAGTGCTTGATGTTGAGATCTTCCATGTCGCGCGCCAGATTCGCCGCGGTGTGGGTGAGGCGCATCCCGCCGGCGGTCATTCCGCCGAGGACGAGGTCGCGCTTGAGCCGCGCGAGATCTTCTTTGCTGAAGCTTTGGTTGAGGTAGCGATCGAGATAAAAGGTGCGCTCGCTCGGAAGGTAATACTGCGTCTCCGGATGCAGGCGATGCAGGTCGATCCGATTCGGCCGCACGTAGGAGAGCGACAGGTGGGTGTGAAAATCGATCGTCTTTCCGATCGAGGGATCGGCGAGCTTGAGCCGGCCGTCCTCGCGCTTGAAGTAGGGCAGGCGGGTGAGCGCCTGGAGATCTTCGAACTTCATCGAGACGTCATGGACGCACATCAACCACCTCGCACCAAGAGGAGCAGGCCGGCGGCGCCGAGCAGCGCCGCGCCGAATGCGCGAAACGGACGATCCGGAATCCGCGCCGCACACCACTCACCGAGCGCCAGCGCGCCGGCGACCACTGGAAGGAGCATCACCGTCTCGCCGAGCGTGCGCGCGCCGAGCCAGCCGTGCAAGACGAAGCCGATCACCAACACCGCGTTGAGCACCAGCCACAACATCGCGAGGGTGGCGCGAAACGCCTGCTTGTCGGGGACGTCGCGGCCGGTGACGAACACCACCAGCGGCCCGCCGGTGCCGTAGGCGCCGTGCACCACGCCGGCGAGCCCGAGAAGGAGCGCGCCGCCGCGCAGCGAGCCGGTTTGCCGCGCGCGCAGCCGGAGCGCTTCGAGGATCGCGAGGCCGATCACCACCGCCGCGAACAGCGGTTGAAACGCGTTTTTGGCGAAGTGCTCGACGAGGAGCCCGAACGGCAGCCCGAGCGCCATCGCCGGCAGAATGCGCCGGCCGAGGAGGCGCCAGTCGATCACCTCGCGGTGCCTGACCAAGAGCGCGAGGCTGAGCGCCATGTTTGCGGGGATGAAGATCGCGAGCAGCTCGGGAAGGGGCCGCACCTCGGCGCCGAGCGCGAGCGCGAGCACCGTCCCGCCGAAGCCGGCGAGCGCCTCGCACGAGAAGGCGACAAAGGCGCATGCGGCGAGCGCGATCACTTTTGGTCGAGGCTGTCCATGAAGCCGAGGAGGAACTCGCTCACCATCGAGCGGTCGCCCATCTGCGCCAGCGCGCCGTACATCGCCGCCGATCCCGACGGCGTCGCCGCGCCGCCGCGCAGTCGGTGCGCCGCATCCCCGAGCTCGGACAGAAACGGCACCACGAACGGCGCGTGGCCGGGCGAGACCATCAGGTGGGCCGACGGCGGAAGCTGCTGGCGATCGATCTTCCAGCCCGAGGCGTCCATCGCGTCGCACAGCGCGTAGATCTCGAGATCGTCGGCGGTGAAGGCGAACACGCTCATCGCGGGCTTGCCGAGCACGCGCAGGCCGGCCGCGCGCACGCCGCCTATGAGCGCGCGGGTCGCCTCCATGGTGGTGCGGGCGAGCCGCAGATAGCCCTCCTCGCCGAGGTAGTGCAGCACCGCCCACGCCGCGGCGATCGGTCCGCCCGGGCGGCTGCCGGTCATCGTCGGTGAGCCGTAGAGCCCGCCCGGCCAGTCGGTCTGCACGTGGAACTGATGCCGGCGGAGCGCGCGATCGCGGTAGACGATCGTCGAGCAGCCGCGCGCGGTGTAGCCGTACTTGTGCAGGTCGGCGGAGATCGACGTCACCCCCGGCACGCGAAAATCCCACGGCGCGACCGGCTCGCCGAGGCGCTCGAGAAACGGCAAAAAATAGCCGCCCACGCAGGCGTCGACGTGGCAGAGGATCCCGCGCTCCTCGGCCAGCTTGGCGAGCGCGGGGATGTCGTCGATCACGCCCTGCGGAAACGACGGCGCCGAGCCGACCACCAGCACGGTGCGCTCCGACAGCGCGTCCTTCACCGCATCGAGATCGACGCGATAGTCGGGGCCGACCGGCACGTAGATGAGCTTGAGGCCGAGGTAGTGCGCCGCCTTGTCGAACGCCGGATGCGCGCTCACCGGGATCACCACCTCGGCGGGGCTCGCGCCCGGGCGGTGCACGCGTCCCCAGTCGCGCGCGGTCTTGAGCGCCATGAGGATGCTCTCGGTGCCGCCGGTGGTCAGGTTGCCTGCCGCCTCGCGGCCGCCGTGGAGCAGGCCCGACGCGAGGTCGAGGATCTCGGTCTCGAAGCGGCGCAGGCTGGGAAACGCCATCGGGTTGAGCGCGTTCGAGGAGAAGAACGCGTCGTAAGCGCGGCGCGAGACTGCGATCACGTCCTCGCCGGCGTTGTAGACGAGCGACCAGGTCTTGCCCGAGCGCCAGTCGGCGTCCTTTTCGGCGGCGCGCTGCATCTCGGCGAGGACCTCGTCGGGGGATTGGCCTTTTTCGGGGAGCTGCATGGACCATCCGTACCAAATGCGAACGACGTTCGCAATCAAAAAGCGAATGACGTTCGCATTTGTGAAAACGGCGTGGTATACGAGACGGGTGGGATCGACCCGGCGCGCCGACAAGCGGCGCAAGGTGGAAGAGGCGGTGCTCGACGCCGCCACCGAGATGCTGCGCGCGGGCGGCCCCGGCGCGCTGACCATGGCCGAGCTCGCCTCCGGGCTCGAGCTCTCCGTCGGTGGCCTGTACCGCTACTACCCGGGCAAGGGCGCGATCCTGGTGGGCCTGGAGAAGCGCGCGATCGCGTCGTATCGCGCGGTGCAGGAGGATCTGTTGGCCGCGCTCGAGCCGCGCCTGTCGCGGCGGACGCCGGAGGTCGCGGCGCTCTCGCGGGTGCTCGCCGCCTCGTCGGCCTACCTCGAGCACGCGCGGCGCGATCCGGTGCAGCACCGGCTCATGACCCAGCTCCTCGCCGCGCCTGAGGCCCTCCTCGACGCGCGTGAGGTGCACGAGGTCGAGACCCACGTGCGCCCGGTGATCGAGCGCGGCGCGACCTTGATCGCGGCGGCGGCGGCGGCTCGCGCGCTCTCGCCCGGCGACGCGGCGAAGCGCACCTTCGTGCTCTGGGCCGCGCTGCAAGGCGCCGATCAGTTCCGCAAGCGCGATCGCGTGCTGCCCGAGTCGCTGCACTCGTGGGCGCTCGCCGACGCCGCGATCGACGCGCTCCTCCTCGGCTGGGGCGCGCGTCCGCGCGAGCTCGCCACCGCCCGCCGGTTGGTGCCGCCGCTCGCCCATCCCCAATCCGCGCAGAAATGACGCGAGCCGGGCGCAGCGCGATCGGTTGAGCGCGCGGCCGAGCGCGCAGCGGTTGCGGGCGGCGCGCGTCCGATCGCAACGGTTGCCGTCGAGGATCGCGGAGAGACGCGAGCGGCGGCTGGCACGGCGCTTGAGTGGGCGGTGTCGGCGTGGCGGTCGATTGCGTCGTGGTGGGTGCCGGCATCTCCGGCCTCGCGCTCGGTTACGAGCTGCTCCAGCGCGGAGTCGAGCCGCTCGTGCTCGAGCGGGAGGCGCGCGCGGGGGGCAAGCTCGAGAGCCGGCGCGAGGGAGGCTTCCTCCTCGAGAGCGGCGCGGCGGGCTTTCTCGATCGCGCGCCGGCGATCGCGCGGCTCATCGGAGAGATCGGGCTCGAGCCGCGGCTCGTCGACGCGCGGCCGGAGGCGAGCCGGCGCGCGGTGGCGGTGGACGGCGCGCTCCACGAGGTGCCGCGCGGGCCGGGCGCGCTCGTCGTAAGCTCGCTGCTCTCGACGGGAGGCAAGCTGCGCCTCCTCGGCGATCTGCTCCTTCCGCGCGGCGGTGACGAGGAGGACGAGTCGGTCGCGGCCTTTGCGCGGCGGCGGCTCGGGCGCGAGGCCGCCGAGCGGATCTTCTTTCCGCTGGTCTCCGGGCTCTACGCCGGAGATCCGGAGCGCATCAGCCTGGCCTCGGCTGTTCCGTTCATCGCCGGGCTCGAGCGACGGCACCGCAGCCTGATCCTGGGCGCGGCGCGTGTGCGCTCAAGGGCGCGCGGCCTC
>JANWLJ010000135.1 GCA_025450955.1 Polyangium sp. (in: bacteria)
ACGACGCGCGCGGTCCGCCTCGAGTACCTGCCCCGCGTCGACCTGGTCGCGGCGTTGTGGGCGCGCGGCAGCGGCTACTACCCGGGAGGGCTCGACGCGGCGCACGGGGCGATCCCCGATACGCCCAACTGGGCCGTCGGGCTGGTGGTCTCGTGGCCGTTTCTCAACATCCCCGTCATCCGCGCCCGCGCGCGCGGCGCCGCGGCGCTGGCGTCGGCGGCGTTGGCGCGGCGTGACGAGGTGGCGCTGGCGGTCACCGGGCAGTTTGCCCAGGCCTCGGCGATGCTCGAGAGCGCGCGGCGCGTGGCCCAGAACACGCCCGTCGCTCTCGCGTCGGCGCGGGTGGCCGAGACCCAGGCGACCGCGCGCTACCGGGCGGCGCTCTCCTCGATCCTCGAAGTCGCCGACGCGCAGCGGGTGCTGGCGCAGGCGGAGCTCGAGGACGCGCTCGCGCGGCTGGAGGTGCGGCGAGCGATCTTGTTCCTCGCTCGCGCCAGTGGCGATCTCGGCCCCTTCATCGCGGACGCCCACCGAACCGGCGGCCCGCCATGAGACTGGTCGCCGCCGCGCTTCGCCGTCCGATCACCGTGTTGGTGGTGACGCTCGCGCTCGTCATCGGCGCCGGGCTCAGCCTGCAGCGCATGCCGCGCGACGTGTTTCCCGGCCTCTCGGTGCCGGTGATCTACGTCGTCCAACCCTACGGCGGCATGGCCCCGACCGACATGGAGGGGCAGCTCATCGGTTTCTACGAGTACAACTTCCTCTACCTGAACGGGATCGATCGCATCGAGTCGACCTCGATTCAGGGGATGGGGTTTCTCCGCCTCTACTTCCACGAAGGGACCGAGGTCGGCGAGGCGATGGCCCAGGTCACCGCGATGGCCTCCCGGTCGCTGGCGAACATGCCGGTCGGGACGCGCCCGCCGTTCATCATCCGCTTCGACACCGGCACCTTGCCGATCGCCCAGATGGTGTTCTCGAGCCCCACCAAGAGCGAGAGCGAGATCCAGGATCTGGCGCTCTATCGCGTGCGCCCGCTGCTCGCGACCTTGCCCGGGGTCTCGGCGCCGCCGCCGTCGGGGGGCAAGGTGCGGATGATCGTCGCCTACCTCGACCCGGATCGCTTGCGGGCGCACCGGCTCACCACCGAGGACGTCGCCAAGGCGATCGCCCGCGCCAACACCACTCTGCCCTCGGGCAACGTGCGCGTCGGCGACATGACGATGATCGTCAAGACCAACGCGATGGTCGCCAGCCCGCAGGAGCTCGACGACCTGCCGATCCGCAGCGAGGCCGGCGCGGTGCGGCTCGGGGACATCGGCCGGCTCGAGGACGGCTCCGACATCGTCTACAACGTCGCGCTCCTCAATGGCCGGCGCACGGTGTACATGCCGATCAACAAGCACGCCGACGCCTCGCCGCTCGACGTGATCGCCCGGGGGCGCGAGGCGCTGCCGAAGATGCGCGCCGCGCTGCCCGAGGACGTCCACGTCGATCTCGAGTTCGATCAATCGGGCCACGTCGAGCGCGCCATCCGCGGGCTGGCGAGCGAAGGACTGCTCGGCGCGCTGCTCACCGCGCTCACCGTGCTCCTGTTCTTGCGCGATCTCCGCTCGGCGTTGATCGTCGCGGTCACCATCCCGCTCTCGGTGCTGGCGGCGCTCATCGCGCTCTACCTCACCGGACAGACGGTGAACCTGATGACGCTGAGCGGGCTCGCGCTCGCGATCGGCATCCTCGTCGACCAGGCGACCGTCGCGCTCGAGAACATCCACACCCACCTCGCGCGCGGCAAGGCGCCGGCCCGGGCGGTCTTGGACGGGATGGGCGAGATCATGCAGCCGCAGCTCCTGGCGATGCTGTGCATCCTCGCCGTTCTCATTCCCGCGCTGTTCATGGTCGGCATCGGCAAGGCGCTCTTCCCGCCGCTGGCGCTCGCGGTCGGGTTCTCGATGATCGCCTCCTACCTGCTCTCGAGCACGGTGGTGCCGGTGCTGGCGGCGCGGCTCCTTCGCTCCCGTTCGCCAGAGGGCGCTGGCGACGGCGACGGCGACGGCGAGGGCGTGCGGCGCGGGCCGGTCGCCCGGCTGCACGAGGCCTCCGGTCGGCTCGCCGAGAGGATCGTGCGGCACCGGCGGATCGCCCTTTTCGCCTACGCGCTGTTGTGTGTGCCGGCGCTGTTGGTCGCGCGCCAGCTCGGCAGCGAGCTCTTCCCGCGCACCGACGCCGACCAGTTTCAGCTGCGCATCCGCGCGCCGGCGGGAACCCGGCTCGAGCGCACCGAGGAGATCGTGCTCGGGGTGGAGCGGACCATCCGCGCCGAGCTCGGCGAAGGAACCGTGGCCCTCACGCTGGCCAACGTCGGCAATGCGCCGTGGAGCTATCCGGTCAACGCGCTCTACGTCTTCAACAGCGGTCCGCACGAAGCGCTGCTGCTGGTCGCGCTCGATCCGCGAGCGCACCGACGGCGGCCCTCCATCCCCGCCATCGAGGAGTCGCTGCGCTCCACGCTGCGCAAACGTTTTCCGCAGGTGACCTTTTCCTTCGAGCCGGGCGACATCGTCTCCCAGGTGCTGGCCTTCGGCGCGGCGGCGCCGATCCAGGTGACGGTTTCGGGCAGTCACCTGGGAGAGATCGCCACCTATGCGCGCAAGGTGAAGCGGGCGCTCGCGGCCATCCCCGAGCTGCGCGACGTCCAAATTCCGCAGTCGCTCGACTATCCGACGCTCGACGTGACGGTGGATCGCGAGCGCGCCGGCGAGCTCGGGCTCACCACCGATCGAGTGGTGCGCAGCGTCATCAACGCCACCTCGTCGAGCGTGCTCACCACCCCGATCTTCTGGACCGATCCGAAAAGCGGTGTGACGTACCGGGTGGCGGTGCGTGTGCCCGAGAGCGAGCTCTCTTCGGACAACGATCTGCTGCAGCTGCCGGTGATGCGCGATGGCTCCTCGCGCGCGCTCTTGCGCGACGTGGCGACGGTGCAGCCGGGCACCACCCCCGGCGAGGTCGATCGGATCAACGGCCGGCGCACGGTCAGCGTCACCGCGAACGTGTTCGGCTCCGATCTCGGTCGCGCCGCCGACGCCGTCGAACGCGCGCTCAAGTCGGTAGGCGAGCCGCCGCGCGGGGTGAGCATCGAGGTGCGCGGCCAGGCGGCGCTCATGCGCTCGACGCTCGAGAGCCTGCGAGCGGGCCTGGTTCTCTCGGCGCTGGTGGTCTTCCTGCTGCTCGCCGCGAGCTTCCAGTCGCTCAGGGAGCCGGCGATGGTCCTCCTGGTTTTGCCGGCGGTGCTCGCCGGGGTGGTGCTGGCCCTCGGCGCCACCGGGACCACCCTCAATGTCCAATCCCTCATGGGGGCGATCATGTCCATCGGGGTGTCGGTGGCGAACGCGGTCCTGTTGCTCTCGCTCGCCCGCGAGCGGCGCCTCAAGGGGGACGACCCAATGACCGCGGCGGTCGCCGCCGCGCGCGGGCGCATGCGTCCGATCGTGTTGTCCGCGATGGCGATGATCGTGGGCATGCTGCCGACTGCGCTCGCCCTCGGCGCGGGGGCCGAGCAGTCGGCGCCGCTCGGGCGCGCGGTGATCGGCGGTCTGGTCACCTCTACGATCGCCACGCTGGTTTTTCTCCCCGCCATCTACGCGGCGCTCGCCGAGCGCAAGCTCCGGGTCCGTTCACTCCACCCTGATGACCGCGGCGATGCGGCGTCGCGTGCTCTCGAGGCCCGATCATGAAACCGATGCATCTCGCTCGGGTCGTCCTGGGCGCTACCACCGCCGTGCTCCTCTTCGCCTGCGGCGCGTGCGATCGAAGCGGCGAGCTCGCTCACCCCGCCGCCGCGGCCGCCTCGGCGCCCAGGGAGGCCGTCGAAGTGGTGCGGGTCGTCTCCAAGCCGCTCGACACCGTGATCCACCTCGAGGGCGACCTCTCGGCGTACGAGTCGGTCGCGATCTTCGCTCGGGTCAACGCGTTCGTCTCGACGGTGGCGGTCGACCGCGGATCGGTGGTCAGCAAGGGAGATCGGCTCGCCACCCTGGTCGCCCCCGAGCTCACCGCGCAGCGCACCGAGTCCGAGGCGACGGCGCGTGCCAGCCAGAGCAACTCCGCGCGATTGAAAGAGGCGGCCAAGACCCCCGGCACCGTCGCAGGAAACGAGCTGGAGTCGGCGGCCGCCGTCGCCGCGGCGAACGAGGCGAAGGTCGATTCGCTGCGCGCGCTCGAGCGCTACCTGACCGTCACCGCGCCGTTCGACGCGGTGGTGACCGAGCGCAACGTCCACCCCGGCGCGCTGGTCGGGCCCCAGTCGTCGACGCCGATGCTGCGGCTCGAGGAGCAAAAGCGGCTGCGCCTGACGGTCGCCGTCCCCGAGCCGCTCAGCGGGCTGGTGGCCGACGGCGCGACGGTCCGCTTCAGCGTCCGCAGCCGACCGGGCGAAACCTTCGAGGCGACCATTCGCCGGAGCGCCAACTCGATCGACCCGCGGACGCGAACCATGGCGGTGGAGCTCGACGTCGGCAATGCGCGCCGCACGCTGGCGCCCGGGATGTTCGCCGAGATCACCTGGCCGGTCCGTCGCGCCACCCCGAGCCTGTTCGTGCCGTCGTCGTCGGTGGTGGTCGCCGCCGAGCGCACCTTTGTCGTCAGGGTCACGGGCGACACGCTCACCCAGGTCCCGGTCAAGCGCGGCGCGAGGATGGGCGACCGGGTGGAGATCTTCGGTGAGCTCTCGCCCAATGACCTGGTCCTCCGCCATCCCAGCGACGAGGATCGCACGGGGATTCGGGTCGCCGCCGTTCGCGAGTCGCCCTGAAGGATCGGGATCCGGAGTCAGTCGCCGATGATTTTGACCAGGACCCGCTTGCGGCGGCGGCCGTCGAATTCGCCGTAGAAGATTTGCTCCCAGGGGCCGAAGTCGAGCTGGCCGTCGGTGATCGCGACCACGACCTCGCGGCCCATCACTTGTCTTTTGATGTGGGCGTCGCCGTTGTCTTCGCCGGTGCGGTTGTGTTGGTAGCGCGAGATCGGGTCGTGGGGAGCGAGCTCTTCGAGCCAGCGGGCGTAGTCGTGATGCAGGCCGGGCTCGTCGTCGTTGATGAACACCGAGGCGGTGATGTGCATCGCGTTGACCAGGCAGAGGCCTTCGCGCACGCCGCTTTCGGCGAGCGCGGCCTGCACCTCGGAGGTGATGTTCACGAAGGCGAGGCGGGTCTTGGTTTCAAACCACAGCTCTTTGCGATGGCTCTTCATGGGTCCTCTCTCGGGTCGCGGCTGCACCCTTGCGCGCGGCAGTGTACCTTTTCGATCGTGAGAGCGGAGAGTCCGGTCGTTGCCTGATTCGCGCAGCGCTCGTCGGAGAATCGGGGTCGGGGTCATCTCCGACACGCACGGGCTCGTGCGTCCGGAAGCGCTCGCAGCGCTCGCGGGCTCGGACCTCATCCTGCACGCGGGCGATATCGGATCGGCGGAGGTGCTGGTGGCGCTTGGTGCGATCGCGCCGGTGACCGCGGTGCGCGGCAATAACGATCGCGACGCCTGGGCCGACGCGCTGCCCGAGACCGAATCGATCGAGATCGGCGGCGTGCGCATCTACCTCTTGCCCGATCTGAAGACGCTCGCGATCGATCCGAACGCCGCCGGTATCGGCGTGGTGATTTCGGGCCATTCGCATCGGCCGGGAAAAGAGCTTCGCGACGGCGTGCTCTATTTCAATCCGGCCAGCGCGGGGCCCAGGCGGTTTCGGCTTCCGATCGCGGTCGGGCGGCTCACCGTCGAGCGCGGCGCAGTCCATAGTGAGCGGGTAATGATCGATGGGTAGAAAGCGGCCGGAGCGGACGGCGCGGCGGCGAGCAGAGCGGGGCGCGCGCGAGCTCGTGCGCGATCGGGAAAAATTGGCCGCGCTCGACATCGGCGGCTCGCCCGAGAGGCCAATCGAGGTCTCCACTTCGGCGGTGATCGAAGGGCGCGCGCGGGCGCAGCGCTGCCCGCAATGCGGCGGCAGCTATCGCATCGAAGATCATCAGGCCCCGTCGGCGACCTTGCGCGAGGTCGCGGTGCGCTGCGCCCAGTGCGGGGTCGGGCGGCGGCTGTGGTTTCGAATTACCGTCGCTGCGCCGAGCTGAACGCGCGCGGTGACCGGCGCCACGCGCGCCTACAGCTTTTCCCGCGAAGAAAAAGATCTTCCCAAATAGGGAAGCGGTGGGACTCGTCGTGGCACCTCGCTTGCTGACTCGCTTCCGGTAGGGAGGCACGGCATGCGGGAACGACGGACTGGGTCTTTGCGGACCCGGGATTACCTGCAGCAGATTGGCGTCGGGGAGCTGCCGCGACGATCGAGTCCGTTCGATCCTGGATACGATCCGGTGACGCTGGCGAGCCATCTCGATCAGAGCGCGCACCTCATCTCGACGCTCAAGATCTCGATGGCCTGCTGGCTGGTGGCGAGCGAGAAGAGCACCCGCAGCAAGGTCGCGGCGGCAAATTCGCTCAAGGTGCCGACGGTGACCGGCGGCGGGCCATTCGAGGTGGCGGTCGCGCAGGGCAAGCTCTCGGCCTATCTCGATCTCTGCTCGGACATCGGGGTCACGCGCATTGAAGCGGGGGAGGGATTCACCGCGCCGGGGCTCAAGCCGGCGGCGATCGTCGCGCAGGCGGACCGGCGCGGGCTCGAGGTGCAGTTCGAGATCGGAAAAAAGCACGAGGGCGAGTTCACCGGCCGCGCGATGGCGGCGCTGCTCGGCATCGGCCACCGCTGGCTCGACGCAGGCGCGCGCGAGCTGATCGTCGAGGCGCGCGAGAGCGCGTGCGGGGTCGGGCTGTTCGATCGCAACGGTGAGCTGCAGCGGCGGTTCGCCGACGCGTTCGTCGAGGCGTTCGGGTTCGAGCACGTGTCGTTCGAGGCGCCGAACAAGGCGAGTCAATTTGCGCTGCTCGATCACTTCGGACGCGAGGTCGCGCTCTGCAACATCCGGCTCGAGGAGCTTCTGCGCGTCGAGATCTACCGGCGCGGGCTCCACTCGGACGCGTTCGGCAAACCGCGGCTTCGGCCGATGGCGCCGCCCGGCGAGGAGCCGAGCGAGGAGGGATGATGCGCTGGATCAAGATCGACACCGCGCTCCCGGTCGAGCCGGTCGAGGCGGTGGTGGTGGTCGACGTGATCCGCGCGATGACCACCGCGGTGACGGCGGTGGCGCTCGGCCGCCGCTGCTCGCCGGTGCCGTCGCTCGACGCCGCGCGCGCGACCGCCCGCCGGATTCCGCGCTCCCTCCTCGGCGGCGAGCTCGGCGGCCAGCGGCCGGCCGGGTTCGATCTCGACAACAGCCCGGCGGAGATCAATCGCCGCGGCGATCTCGAGCGGCCGCTGGTGCTCTTGTCCTCGTCGGGGACCCGGCTCCTTCACGAGGTGCGAAACCGGGGCGCGGTCTATGCGGCCTGCTTGCGCAACGCGGCGGCGACGGCGGCGCAGCTCCTCTTCGATCGCCACCGCCACGTCGCGATCCTCGGCGCCGCGAGCCGCGGCCAGTTTCGCGAAGAGGACCAGCTCTGTTGCGTGCGCATCGCCGCGCTGCTCGCGCGCGCCGGCTTTCGCCCGAGAGACGCCAAGACCGCGACGCTGATCGAGCGCTGGCGCGCCGCGCCCACCGATGCGCTCTTGGTGAGCCCGAGTGCGCGCTGGCTGGTCGCCAGCGGGCAAGGGGACGATCTCGAATTCGTGCGCCGCCACGTCGACGATCTCGCGCTCGCTACCCGGCTGCGCGGAGACGATCTGGTCGGAATTGGGGGAAAATGAAAATGCGCATTTCGAAAACTGAAACGCCGGTTCTGGTCCTTCGGCTCGACCACTACGGCGGGCTCGGCGTGATGCGCTCGCTCGGCCGGCTCGGAGTGGCGGTCTATGGAATGCACCGGAGCGACGAGGCGCCGGCATTTGCGTCGCGCTTTTGTCACGAGCGGTTCGTGTGGGATCTCGACGAGCGGCAGCCGGCGGATTCGGTGGCGCGGCTGCTCGAAATCGGAGGCGAGCTGGGGGAGCGGCCGATCCTTCTGCCCACCAACGACGAGACCGCGCTGCTGGTGGCCGCGCACGCGGACCTTCTGCGCAGCCGGTTTCGTTTTCAGGAAAACGCGTACGAGCTGGTGCGCGGGCTCTACGACAAGCGCCGGATGCACGAGCTGGCGCGCGCGCACGAGATCCCCACCGCCGAGACCCGCTTCCCCCGCAGCCGCGAGGAGCTGGTCGCGCTCGCCGGGCACACCCGCTTTCCGGTGCTGCTCAAAGGCGGCGACGGAATCCGGCTGTCGCAGCGCAGCGGGCTGAAGATGGTGATCGTCCACACGCGCGACGAGCTGCTCGCGCGCTACGACGAGCTCGAAGATCCGAACGATCCGGATCTGATGCTGCAGGAGTACATCCCGACCTGCGAAGAGGGGCAGTGGATGTTCAATGGCTATTTCGACGGCGAATCGCGCTGCCTGTTCGGGATGACCGGGCTCAAGCTGCGCCAGACCCCGCCCTATACCGGGATGACCAGCCTCGGGGTGTGCGCGCCCAATCCGGAGATCGAGGCGCTCACCTGCCGGTTCATGAAGGCGCTCGGATATCGGGGAATCCTCGATATCGGATATCGCTTCGACGTGCGCGACGGCCGATATAAAGTGCTCGACGTCAATCCCCGGCTGGGCGCGACCTTCCGGCTGTTCGTCGACCAACAGGGAATGGACGTGGCGCGCGCGCTCTATCTCGATCTCACCGGGCAGCCGGTCCCGCGCGCCCGGCCGGCGCCGCGGCGCAAGTGGGTGGTCGAAGATCTCGATCTGATCTCGTCGTTGCGCTATCACGCCGACGGCAAGCTCGGCGCGGGCAAGTGGCTGCGCTCGCTTACGCGCGTCGACGAGGGCGCGTGGTTCGCGCCGGACGATCTGCGGCCGTTTGCGAAGGTGTGCGCTTCGTTCGCCAGGCGGGCGGCGCGCAAGCTGCGCGCTTCACCCGAGCGGCGCGATCCGGATCGGGTGAAACACCATTTCGGGCGCCGGGCGGAGTATTGGCAGCGGGTTTATGACGAGCCGCATTTGGAGGCGGTGATCTATCGCGAACGGCGCGCGGCCGCGTTGCGCTGGATCGAAACGCTCGGGCTCGAGAGCCAGGCGCGGGTGCTCGAGGTCGGCTGCGGCGCGGGCCAGACCGCGATCGAGCTGGCGCGGCTCGGCTACCGGGTCGATGCGCTCGACGCGACGCCGGAGATGGTCGCGTTGGCTGCGAGCGCCGCCGAGGGCGCCGGGGCTCGCCAGCTTCGGACGCGGCTCGGCGAGGTCGAGTCGCGCGATTTTCTCGACGGAGAGTTCGATCTGGTGCTCGCCCTCGGGGTGCTGCCGTGGGTGAGCGGCGAGGCGC
>JANWLJ010000136.1 GCA_025450955.1 Polyangium sp. (in: bacteria)
CGCCCCCGTCGAGCGGCGCCGAGGGAGCGGCGGGCGCCGGGCCGCTCACCGTCGAGAGCCCCTCGACCGCGAAGCTGCACCCGACGAGCGCGGCGCAGCCCAAGGCGGCGAGCATGCGGATCGCCTGCATGGCGAGAAGCAAAGCAACTCCGATGCCGAGCGCCTCGCCCCGCCGCGACCGGGCTTTTTCGACTGCGGTTCGGCCGCCCCTGGGCCGCACCTGGGACAGCGCGCCCCATCACGGCCGAAAACTCCCCACGTAAAGCTTGTGTAAAAGGACGGGCGGCGCCCGCGGCCTTGTGTATGTTTCCAGCGTGAAGCGCACCCTTGGCTGGATTGCGACCTTGATGGTGGTGGCCGCCTGCATCGTCGGCGTCCTGCGCTGGCGGCGCGCCCACGACAAGCCCGAATCGTCTTTGGTGAGCGTGCCCGCCGCCAAGGGACGGCTGGTCGCCAAGGTGACCGCCACCGGCACGCTCTCGGCGCTGGTGACGGTGCAGGTCGGCGCGCAGGTGTCGGGGCGGATCAGCAAGATCATGGTCGACTTCAACTCGCCGGTGAAGAAGGGCGAGGTGGTGGCCAAGATCGATCCGCAGCTCTTCTCCGCCGCCGTCGAGCAGGCCAAGGCGAACGCGACCGCCGCCGAGGGCAACCTGGCCAAAGCGCGCGCTCAGGCGGTCGATGCCGAGCGGCAGTATCAGCGCAACCAGCAGCTGCGCGCCGAGAAGCTGATCGCGCAGGCCGATCTCGACACCTCGCAGGCCAACGCCGAGGCGGCCAAGGCGCAGGTGACCGCCAACGCGGGCGCGGTCGAGCAGGCCAAGGCGTCGTTGCACCAGGCGGTGATCAACCTCGACTACACCACCATCGTCTCGCCGATCAACGGCACGGTGATCTCGCGCAACGTCGACGTCGGCCAGACGGTGGCGTCCGCGCTGCAAGCGCCGACCCTGTTCACCATCGCCGAGGATCTGAAGAAGATGCAGGTCGACACCAACGTCGCCGAGGCCGACGTGGGCAAGCTCAAGGCCGGCATGATCGCCAGCTTCAGCGTCGACGCCTATCCGACCGATCGGTTCAAGGGCGTGGTGCGGCAGATCCGCAACGCGCCGCAGAGCGTGCAGAACGTGGTGACCTACGACGCGGTGATCGACGTCGACAACTCGGGCCTCAAGCTCAAGCCGGGCATGACGGCCAACATCACCTTCGTCTACGCCGAAAAAGATGACGTGCTGAGGGTGCCGAACGCGGCGCTCCGCTTCAACCCGCCGCCGTCGCTGCTCGGCAAGAAGCCGGGCGGAGGCATGCACAAGCGCAAGCGCGCCGAGGCGCCGAACCAGCGGACGGTGTGGATCGATCGCGGCGGGCAGCCGGTCGCGGTGCCGATCGAGATCGGCGTCACCGACGGCAGCTTCACCGAGGTGCAGAGCGGCGCGCTCAAAGAGGGCGACCCGGTGATCACCGAGGCCAAGTCGCCGGGCGACGGCAGCCCGCGCGGTGGCGGCTTCCGCCACGGGTTGTGATGGGCGCAGAGCCCCTCATCCGGCTCGAGGATGTCGCCAAGACCTATCGGATGGGCGACGTCGACGTGCAGGCGCTCAAGACGGTCTCGCTCACCATCGGCGCGGGCGACTTCGTGGCGGTAATGGGCGCGTCGGGCTCGGGCAAGTCGACGCTGATGAACATCCTCGGCTGTCTCGATCGCCCGTCGCGCGGCCGCTATCTCCTCGACGGGCGTGAGGTGTCGCGGCTGTCGCGCGATCAGCTCGCGCAGGTTCGCAATCACACGCTCGGGTTCGTTTTTCAGAGCTTCAACCTGCTCAGCCGCACGAGCGCGCTCGAGAACGTCGAGCTGCCGCTGCTCTATGCTGGAGCCTCGACGGCCGAGCGGGTCAAGCGCGCCAAGGCGGCGCTGGCGCGGGTCGGGCTCGCCGATCGGATGAAGCACCACCCGAGCCAGCTCTCGGGCGGGCAGCAGCAAAGGGTCGCGATCGCGCGCGCGCTCGTCGGCGATCCGCGCCTCATCCTCGCCGACGAGCCGACCGGCAACCTCGACTCCAAGACCTCGATCGAGGTGATGGCGCTGTTTCAAGAGCTCGGCCAGACCGGCATCACCGTGGTGCTGGTCACCCACGAGCCCGACATCGCGCAGTACGCCTCGCGGGTGATCGTGATGAAGGACGGCGTGATGCTCTCCGACGCCCGCCAGCCGCCGCTCGTCGCCCAGGCGGCGTCATGAGCGTAGATCGATGAGCCTGCTTCAGACGCTGCGGGTGGCGGTGCGCGCGCTCCTGCGCAACAAGATGCGCTCGTTTCTCACCACCCTCGGGATCATCATCGGCGTCGCGGCGGTGATCGCGATGGTGGCGATCGGCGAAGGCGCCAAGAAGAAGGTCGAGGACGCGTTCGCCTCGATGGGATCGAACCTGCTCATCATCCTGCCCGGCTCGACCACCTCGGGCGGCGCGCACGGCGGCTTCGGCTCGATGCCCACCCTCACCTGGGACGACCTCAAGTCGATCGAGAAGGAGGTCCCGTCGGTGCGCTACGCCGCGCCGTCGCTGCGCTCGAACGCGCAGGTGATCAGCGAAGATCAAAACTGGACCACCTCGATCACCGGCACCACCCCCGACTATTTTCAGATCCGCAACTGGGCGATCTCCTCGGGCGCGCTGTTCTCCGACTCCGACGTCGAGTCCGGCACCAAGGTGGTGGTGCTCGGCCAGACGGTGGTCGACAAGCTGTTCGGCGCCGGCTCCGATCCGGTCGGGCAGTCGGTGCGGATCAAGAACATCCCGTTTCAGGTGATCGGCGTGCTCGCCAAGAAGGGCCAATCGCCGGGCGGCAGCGACTACGATGACGCGGTGTTCATCCCCGACTCGACCTTCGGCGCCAAGATCCAGGGCGGGCTCAAGAACTATCTCTCCGGCGTGATCTACGTCGGCGCCGACTCGCCCGAGGGCACCACCCGCGCGCTCTCGGAGATCACCGCGCTGCTCCGCGATCGCCACCATTTGCAGGCCGGCACCGAGGACGACTTCTCGGTCTTGAACCTGACCGAGATGGCCTCGGCGCGCGAGGAGGGCACGCGCACGCTCACCACCCTGCTCGCGTCGATCGCGGCGGTGTCGCTGCTCGTCGGCGGGATCGGGATCATGAACATCATGCTGGTGAGCGTCACCGAGCGCACCCGCGAGATCGGGCTCCGGATGGCGGTGGGCGCCAAGCCCCGAAACATCCTGCTCCAGTTTCTCGTCGAGGCGCTGGCCCTGTCGACGATGGGAGGCCTGCTCGGAGTCGGCATCGGCGTGGTCAGCGCGCAGCAGCTCGCGGCCAAGTTCGGTTGGCCGCTCCAGCTCCGCGTCGACATCATCGTCATCGCGGTGGCGTTCTCGGCGGCAGTGGGCGTGGTGTTCGGGCTCTATCCGGCGCGGCAGGCTTCGCGTCTCGATCCGATCGACGCATTGAGGTACGAGTGATGGAAACCTTCGTGCTCCTGTCCCTGCTCGCGGTCACCGGCGCCGCCGCCCCACCCGGCCGGGTGCTCACGCTCGACGAGGCGCTGCGCACCGCCATCGCCCACCAGCCGCAGCTCCGTCAGGCGCGCGCCAACACCGAGGTCGCGAGCGCGCGCGCCGACGAGTCGCGCGCCGCGCTCCTGCCGCAGGTGAGCGGCAACGCCTCGTACGAGCGCACCACCTCCAACTTCGTCTTGCGCCCGAGCTCGCTGCCGACGAGCGTGGCCACCATGAAGACCCCGGGGCCGACCTTCGACACCTTCAACTTCTGGAGCTTCGGCCTGCAGCTCAACCAACTGGTGTGGGACTTCCAGTCGGTCGATCGCTGGAAGTCGAGCAAGGCCACCGCGGTGGCGCAGAGAGACGTGGAGAAGACCACCACGCTGCAAGTCGAGACGCAGGTGCGCACCACCTACTTCACCGCGCGCGCGCAGAAGGCGCTCGTCGTAGTGGCCCAGGAGACGCTCGCGAATCAGCAGAAACACATGGTCCAGATCTCGGGCTTCGTGCGGGTCGGCACCCGCCCGGAGATCGATCTCGCCACGGCCAAGACCAACGTCGCCAACGCCGAGGTGCAGCTCATCAACGCCGAGAACGCCTACGAGACCGCCAAGGCGCAGCTCAACCTCGCGATCGGGGTCGCCGGCCCGACCGACTACGACGTCGCCGACGAGACCCTGCCGCCCGTCGACGGCGAAGATCTCACCACCGACGCGCTCTACGACGAGGCGCTCAAGGCGCGGCCCGAGGTGGCGACCTTGACCGAGCAGGTGCGCGCGCAGGAGCTTCAGCTCCGGGCGCAGCAGGGCGCGCTCTACGCGCCGTCGATCGGGGTCTCGAGCGCGCTCACCGACACCGGCTCGGACATCACCAACCTGGCCTGGAACTGGAACGCGCAGGCGACGCTCTCGTGGCAGCTCTTTACGGGCCTGCTCAACTATTCGCAGGTCAAAGAGCAGCACGGGCTCGTCGGCGCGCTCGAGGCGCAGCTCGATGCGCAGAAGCAGCAGGTGCGGCTCGACGTCGACCAGGCGCGGCTCGCGGTGCGCGCGGCCAAGGTGAGCATCGCCGCGACCGAGGAGGCGCTCACCAACGCGCGGCAGCAGCTCCAGCTCGCCGAGGGCCGCTATCAAGCCGGCGTCGGCAACTCGATCGAGCTCTCCGACGCGCAGGTCGCGCTCACCCAGGCCGAGGCGCAGCGGGTCCAGTCCGACTACAACCTCGCCACCGCCCGCGCCCAGCTCCTCAAGGCCCTCGGGCGGCGCTGAGGCGCCTGCGCCGGGCGACGAGGACGAGCGCGCACAGGAGCGCGAGCGCGAGCAGGCTCACCGCGCCGCCGTAGGCGAGCGGAGCGTTGAAGTAGGTGAGAGCGACGATGTGGCGGCCGGGCGAGAGCGCGACCCCGCGCAGCGCGTAGTCGACGCGCAAGAGGGTGGCGGGGCGACCGTCGACGGTGACGCGCCAGCCCGGATACCAGGGCTCGTTCATCACCA